>NZ_JANSHN010000032.1:0-25377 GCF_047461655.1 Synechococcus sp. W55.1 | reverse complement strand
GAAGGTGTCCGTGCGACTTGCATGTGTTAAGCATACCGCCAGCGTTCATCCTGAGCCAGGATCAAACTCTCCGTGTCGATGCAAGAGTTTGTCTTTGGACCCTCAACGTCTGTTGCCGGCTGCCTCAATAAGCATTGGGCTGACGTTGAGGAAGTTTGTAAGTGAAATGGAAACTTGACAGGGTTGAATGAGCAGCCACAGCACCCTCAGGGGGTCTGTTTTGCTGCTTGCCGGGCGATGGTTGACTGAACGAGTTACTTGTCAAGGTTCTGGGACGCCGGGGCTGGGTGGCCTTGTGGCGCTTTACTACCCTATCCCCACCACCACCCCCACGTCAAGTCCTACCCAGCCACTTTGTTCGGGAAGTCTTTGGCGAGAATGAGGGAAAGGGAGAAATAAAACTATTTGTATACTGACAGTCTGACCGCAGAGTTAGTAAGATGGTTGCAAGGGTCAGGTTTTGGAGAAACTGCGATGCTGACTTTGCGTAAGCGGGAAGAGAGGGGTCATGTCAAGCTCAGTTGGCTTGATACTTACCACTCATTTTCTTTCGGGGAGTACTACGACCCTCGCTACATGGGTTTCCGCGCTTTGCGGGTGATTAACGATGACCGAATCCGCCCGAGTGCTGGCTTTCCGACCCATGGGCACCGGGATATGGAGATCGTTACTTATGTTTTGGAAGGGATCCTTGAGCACAAAGACAGCTTGGGCACGGGATCTGTGATTCGTCCTGGCGAAATTCAACGGATGACAGCGGGCACAGGGATCCAGCACAGCGAGTACAATCACTCGGCGGATGAGGAGGTTCATCTGCTGCAAATTTGGATTTTGCCGGAGCAGGAAAACCTAGATCCCAGTTATGAACAAAAAGCGACGGGTTTAGCAGAGCATCCCAATGAGTTTTGTTTAATTGCCTCTCGGGATGGACGCCAGGGATCCGTAATTGTGCATCAGGATGTGAATCTCTACGCGGGGTTGATTGAGCCGGGACACACCATCTGCCAATATTTGGATGAGAAGCGCTACGGATGGCTGCAGGTGGCTCGCGGCAATGTGACCCTAAATGGCTTGTTTTTGCGAGAAGGAGATGGCGTGGCCATTGCTGAGGAAAGCGAGCTCAACCTTTTCAGTGAGAAAGGTGCTGAGGTGCTGCTGTTTGATTTGGCCTGAGGATGACTTTTGGCTAAGTTCTGGCCGTTTGCCTCAAGTTCATAGTCGTTTCAGGCTGGGGTGAGACGTCCGGGCTACTGAGAGAAGCCTTCTGACCTGTGCATTATTGCTCCGCAACGCTAACGCGAAGGCGCGACCGACGCTTCGGGTGTGGGCGCAGTGTCTTAGTTCGAATCGAGGTGGCCATAGGTCTTTTGGGATCCCAACTTTTTCTGCTGCTTTCAAGTCCTTTCAGGGGGAGAAGTGGATCCTTTTTTCTTCAGGGTCTTGCTGAGTGAACTGAGAAAGAACTTGCTGCCAAAGTTGAGCAGTCTGGGATCCCTTTCCTTTGGCGTACAGGAGGCGGGCTCCTTCCTGTTGGGGATGTGGCTGTAGGCACAGCCAGAGGTAGGTCGCAGGCAGATGGCAGAGGTACTGGGGCCACTCAATGGCGGTGATCCCACCTTGGCTCCAAAGTTCTTCTAGCCCTAGGTCTTCCAGGAGTGTGGACTCTCTCCCACCGGCGCGAGCGGCAGAAGAGGGCTCCAGACGGTAGAGATCGCAATGGAAGAGAGGGATCCGCCCGGTGCGGTATTCCTGTACCAGCACGAAGGTGGGGCTGTCGATGGGTTCGGGGATCCCTAAGCCCTGCCCCAGCCCCTGCACAAAGGTGGTTTTGCCACTGCCCAGATCGCCCTCTAAAAGGATCACCAAGCCGGGGAAGGACTCTATCGTGCTCGTGCAATGGAAGGTGGGTTGCTGAGCCGAAGAGCCCAAGAGGCGAACAGCCATCTGTCCTACCAAAGCGGCCAGAGACTGGGTGGCAGCAGCCGAGGGCAACATAAGAGGAAAGGTTTCCTGCCAAAGTTCCTCACCTTGCATGATCGTCATTCCTTCTGAGCTTGCTCAGGGGCAGGGATCCCTGCCGAGAAGTTTTGCGAGGACGACATCCCACTCAGGGGAGCAGAAGACCGTCTCTGGGCCATCACCATCACGGCCAAGCCAACGCCGATGAGCAGCAAGCTCACGCCCTGAGCTACCCGCAACGGCCCCAGCATGAGGCTATCGGTGCGCAGCCCTTCGATCCAGAAACGCCCCAAGCTATACCCCAGCAAGTAAAGACCGAGAAGACTACCTGGCGGGGGGTTTCGTCGATAGCTCAAGAAGAGCAAGATCCCAAAGAGGCCAAAGTTCCAGAGGGATTCGTACAAAAAGGTGGGATGTACCCGAGAGCTGTCGGGGAGTTGCAATTGTACCCATAGAGGGCTGTCTGGCGGCAAAACCTGCCCATAGGCTTCGTTGTTGAAAAAGTTGCCCCAACGCCCGATGCCCTGACCGAGGAGGACAGAGGGAACGATGCAGTCTGCCAGCAGCCAAAAGTCGAGCCGATGCCGCCTTGCGAAAAGATAAAGTGCCGCACTGCCGCCGATCAAGGCGCCGTGAATGGCAATGCCCCCCTGCCAGAGGGCCAAGACCTGCCACCAAGGGCCATCTCGATAGCGCTCCCATTCAAAGACCACGTAATACAGACGGGCAAAGGGCAGGGATCCAACCACCAACCACACCAGCAGATCGGGCATGGAATTGGGGGAAAGGCCACGCCGAGCCGCCAGATGTCGAGCCAGAAGCAAGCCCAACACCATTGCCAGGCCGATCAGCAAGCCATACCAGCGCAGGCTAAGCGGCCCCCAACTGAACACAATCGGGCCGGGGGATCGTAAGACCAAAGTCATGAACACAGGGATATTCCTGAACAGATCCCTTTAGCACACTCTACTCGCTCTGCAAGGCTGTGCAGCAGACCTACCCTCACCCCCAGCCCCTCTCTCAAAGAGCAAGGGGAGCTTGGTTAAGTTGCTTCCGCGGGGTTTTTGCCCACTGCTGCAGTGGCAGATCGAGGGAGAGGGCAGGGATCCGCTCAGGGCAAGGCGACAATGTTAGAATGCAGGCTCAATTTTCCACCACGACTCCTGGGGGGTGTGCGGGTTATGGCCCGAAGCAAAGCCGCTGCTGTGAACGCTGCTGATGACTCGGACAAGTTGAAGTCAGAGAAACGCAAAGCCCTGGAGCAGGTGTTAAGCCAGATCGAGCGGAATTTCGGCAAAGGGGCAATCATGCGCCTGGGGGATGCCACCCAGATGCGGGTGGAGACCATACCCAGCGGGGCCATCACCCTCGACCTGGCCTTGGGCGGAGGTTATCCGAAAGGGCGAATTATCGAAGTCTTTGGGCCGGAATCTTCCGGGAAAACCTCGATTGCCCTACACGCCATTGCTGAGGTGCAAAAACGAGGGGGAACGGCAGCTTTCGTGGATGCGGAACATGCGCTGGATCCTACTTACGCAGCAGCTTTGGGGGTTGATATTCAAAACCTGTTGATCTCGCAACCGGATACGGGAGAGGCAGCTCTGGAGATCGTCGATCAGTTGGTGCGCTCTGCGGCTGTGGATATTGTGGTGGTGGATTCGGTGGCAGCGTTGGTGCCCCGTGCCGAGATCGAGGGGGATATGGGAGACGCCCATGTGGGATTGCAGGCCCGCCTGATGAGCCAAGCGCTGCGCAAGATTGCCGGGAACGTCAGCAAAACCGGCTCCATTGTTCTTTTTTTAAACCAATTGCGCTCCAAAATTGGCGGTATAGGCTATGGCCCCCAGGAGACCACCACAGGCGGCAATGCCCTCAAGTTTTATGCATCGGTGCGGCTGGATATTCGGCGAGTTCAAACCCTGAAAAAAGGCGCTGAAGAATACGGGATCCGAGCGCGGGTCAAGGTGGTGAAAAACAAAGTTGCTCCCCCTTTCCGGCGAGCAGAGTTTGACATCATCTTTGGCCAGGGCATCTCCAACATCGGCTGCATCATCGATCTGGCAGATGAGATGGGCATTCTGAAGCGGCGCGGCTCTTGGTACAGCTACAAGGAGGAAAATGTTGCCCAAGGGCGGGACAATTTGGTCGTTTACTTGAAAGAAAATCCCGAGATCTTGGCGGAAGTGGAAGGGGCTGTGCGGGAGAAGCTATCTTCTGGGGTACCCGTTTCTGCCAGCCAACCGGGGGCAATGGAAGACGGAGAGGAGGAGATTGACGGCGCGATCTTTGAGGGCGATGAGGAGTTTTGAGACGAAGCGGGCTACTCCAGCCGAGGAGAACTCTCTAGCTGCTGTCGTCTTTGTCTGAGGGCTTCGTAGAGCAGCAGCCCACCCGCCATGGCCACATTGAGGGAGTCCACATCCTTGGCCATAGGGATCCGCACCTGTGCATCGGCCTGTTGGATGGTCGATTCCCTCAGGCCGGCTCCTTCGTTGCCCAGGAGAAAGAGGGTTGGGCAGGTGAGATCTTGATCCCAGTAACAGCTTGCCGTGGGGGAGAGGGTAGCGGCCAAAACTTGGATCCCTTGGCGACGACAGGCTTGGATCCAAGTGAACAAATCCGGCAACACTTGAGGTGGACGGCGAAACCAGTGGCCGGCTGAGGCCCGCAAGACTTTGGGGTTTTCCGGATCCACGCTGTCTGCGCTGAGCCAAAGGCCATCGGCTCCTGCGGCAGCCACGACTCGGATGAGGGATCCCAAATTGCCCGGATCTTGCAGCGTTTCCACCACGAGGCCCAAACGTACCCCGGACAAGGGGGGAGAGGGAATCTGCCGACTGACGGCCACGGCCACGGCTCCTTCGGGAGACTCGGTGGTACAGAGTGCCGCCATGACTTCTGGGCTGACGGGTTGCCGCCGTAGGCCCTTGGGCAGATCGGCCAGCAGGTGAGGGTGACGGCTGGCCCAGTCGGGCGTGTAGCAGAGGGCTTGCAAAGGCCAGCCGACCCGCAGGGCTTCTTCGATGAGATGGGATCCCTCTACCAAAAAGGCGCCCTGTTCTCGCCGACCTTGGCTGCGGTGCAACTGCCGCAACTTTCGGATCCAGGGGTTTTTCGGGCTGGTCAGCAGTAAGGACTCCGTCCCGCTAACGCGATCAGAAACCATGGGGCAACAGTCAGTCTCTTGCTTGGAGATAATCCTTTTCTCCCTCAGGAAAGCTGAGGGTTGATGGCTCGGAGCACCTGGGAAGCACCACGATGGAAGGTTTATTTAACCGTATCGACGCAGCCGCTGGATAAAAAATCCATCCCGATCCTGTCGGTGGGGCCAAATGAGCAGGGGATCCCCTTCTGCAGCCCAATGAGGATGGCTGTCGAGAAAGGCTTGCATGATCTCCTCGTTTTCGGCAGGATGCAGCGTACAGGTGGCGTACACCAACACTCCGCCCGGCTTCAGCCAACGGGCTGCCACTTGCAGGAGCTGGGCTTGCAGGTGGGCCAACTCTGGGATCCGCTCTGGGGTTTGTCGCCAGCGGGCATCGGCATGGCGGTGCAGGGTTCCCAAGCCGGAGCATGGGGCATCCAGCAAAACCCGGTCGGCGCTGTGCCAGGGGGGCAAGGGGGCAGGGGGTAAGGACTCCGTCCCGCTGACGCGATCGGCAGCAGCGCTCAGCGGCAACAGGTCGATGGCCAGGGAACGAATCGAGGTCAAGCCCAAGCGATGGGCATTTTCCTCTAGGCGCCGCAGACGGTGGGGGTGACGATCCAAAGCCCAAATCTCCCCTCGATCCTGCATGTGTTGGGCTATTTGGGTGGTCTTGCCGCCCGGAGCAGCGCAGCAGTCGATCACCCGCTCTCCCGGCTGGGGATCCAGGCAATGCACCACCTGCTGGGCACTGGCATCTTGAACGCTCCACCAACCCTGGGCAAAGCCGGGCAGGGCCGTGATGTCGCCAGCATGATCCTGAAGTCGCAAGGCACCCGGCACCTCGGAGATGGGGAGGGCAGGGATCCCGGCTGCTGCCAAGGCTTGAATGACTTTATTCACATCTGCCCGCAGTGGGTTGACCCGCAAATCCAGGTGGGGTGGCTGATTAAACCAAGCACACAACTGCTCCGTTTCCACCGGCCCCAGGCGCTCCCACCATAGGCTCACCAACCAGTCGGGAAAGCTGTGCAGGATCCCGAGAGTCTGAATAGGGCTCCGCGCCGCTGTCTGCCGGGCATCTCGCAAAGGCTTGAGGGGATCCTTTCCGGCTTGATCCAGCACCTGCCGTTGATAGGCTCGCAAAATGCCGTTCACTACCCCTGTCAGGGATCCTAGCCCCATCTGGCGGGCCAATTCCACGCTGGTGTGGATGGCAGCGCTGGGGGGGATGTGATCCAAAAAAGCCAGCTGGTAGAGGCCAAGGTGCAGAATGAGCCGCAAATCGGGCGGTTGCTTGTGGGCAGAACGTTGGGCAAAGCAGTCGATTAGGGCGTCGAGGGTGCGACGACGGCGGGTAACGCCGTACACCAGCTCGCTGACCAGGCGGCAGTCGGCAGGGATCAGGCTGCTGTTGGCCAACAAATGCCCCAGAACCAGGTCGGCATAGGCGTTTTGGCGCTCGATTTTCTGCAGAGCCAACAGAGCCAGTTGGCGCGCGTTCATAGTCATCTCAGGATGTTCTCCCATCGCGTCAGCGGTGTGGAGCACTTTAGGGTCTAGAGATCCAGATCTCCGCTGGAGCAAGGCCGCTCCCAGGCGATACTGGAAAAGCCCCTCAAGGGATCCCATCATGCCTTACTCAACTGCTTTTCTGGAGGTGATCCCCGCCATTGACCTTTTGCAGGGCCGCGCCGTGCGCCTTTACCAGGGGGATTACGCCCAGGCAGAACAGGTAGCCGACGACCCGATCCAACAGGCCGAAGCTTGGGCGGCACAGGGTGCCCCTCGCCTGCATGTGGTCGATCTGGACGGAGCCAAAAGCGGGGATCCAGTCAACCTGCCCATCATTGAGCGCATTGTCCGCAGCCTGGCCATCCCGGTGCAGGTGGGGGGTGGGATCCGATCCCTGGAACGGGCGCGGCAGTTGTTGGATTTGGGGGTGGATCGGGTGATCGTTGGCACCCTGGCCGTGGAGGATCCTGACACCCTGGAGGCGATGACCCAAGCCTTGCCCGGGCGGGTTTGGGTGGGGATCGACGCTCGGCAGGGGCAAGTGGCCACCCGCGGCTGGCTGAGCACCACTCCCCTGCGGGCCACCGAATTGGTGCAACGGGTGGGGGAACAGGGCGTCGCCGGCATCATCTACACCGACATTGGCCGGGATGGCACCCTGGCCGGGCCCAATTTAGAACAGCTGCGCCAGATCCTAGCCGTCTCTCAAGTGCCTGTAATTGCTTCGGGAGGGATCGGCTCGCTGACCGATTTGCTGGCTTTGTTGAGCTTGCCCCGTTTGACAGGGGCCATTTTGGGCAAGGCCCTCTACTCAGGGGCGATCTCCTTGCAGGAAGCTTTGCGAGCAGTGGGGCCGGGCCGCTGGCAAGATCTACCGCCGGAAACCGGATCCCTGTGGGCCTAGGTATCCATCCAGAGATCGAGCGAAAGACAGCCCTGGCAAAACCTCTGCCATACTGGTGAAATCAACAGGCAACTTCATGCGACAACACCAGCCGCTGGTGAAGGTTTTCCAAGACATTTTTGTTTTTCAGGTCATGTCTGTCCCTGCGCTTCGCCCTGCTGTTCGAGCTTTACAACCCGAGTTGGTGACCTGGCGCCGCCACATCCACAAGTATCCTGAGCTGGGCTTCCAGGAGAAGCAAACCGCTGCTTACATCAGCCAGCGCCTGAAAAGTTGGGGGATCCCTCACCAGACCGGCATTGCCCACACCGGCATCGTGGCCACCATTGAGGGAGAGCAGCCGGGGCCGGTTTTGGCGCTGCGGGCCGATATGGATGCCCTGCCCATTCATGAGGCCAATGAAGTCGAGTACCGCTCCGCCATCCCCAACGTCATGCACGCCTGTGGCCACGACGGCCATACGGCCATTGCTATGGGCACCGCCAAGCTGCTGCAACAGCACCGTCAACACCTCAAGGGCACGGTCAAGGTCATTTTTCAACCTGCCGAAGAAGGCCCCGGCGGAGCCAAGCCCATGCTAGAGGCGGGGGTTCTGAAAAACCCGGATGTGGAAGCCATCCTCGGCCTACACCTGTGGAATAATCGCCCTCTGGGCACTATTGGCGTGAAAAGTGGCCCCTCGATGGCCTTTGCCGACCGCTTTCAGATTCAGGTGATCGGGCGAGGCGGACATGCTGCCCTTCCCCAACAAACAGTGGATGCCATTGTGGTGGGATCCCACATTGTCAATGCTTTGCAGACCATCGTCTCCCGCAGTGTGGATCCGCTGCAGCCGGCGGTGGTGACGGTGGGCCGCTTCCGGGCTGGCGATACCTTTAACGTCATTGCCCCTAGAGCTGAGATTTGGGGCACCGTGCGCAGCTTTCAGCCGGAAGTGCGGGATTTGATCTCAAAACGTATGGAAGAAATCGTTGCCGGCATTTGCCAAGCCTACGGGGCCACCTACGAGTTTCAGTACGAACGGGGCTACCCAGCGGTTTGCAACGATCCTGCTATGGTAGCGCTGGTGGAACAAGCTGCCCGCCAGGTGTTTGGCTCAGAGGCGAGGATCATCCCAGAAATGACCATGGGCGGCGAGGACGTCTCCTTTTTTCTCAACGAGGTGCCCGGCTGCTACTTTTTTTTGGGATCCGCCAACCCCGAAAGGGGCCTGAACTACCCTCACCACCACCCCCGCTTCGACTTCGACGAGGCTGCCCTTGGCATTGGGGTAGAGCTGTTCCTGCGCTGCATTGAGAACTACACCGGGCAAGCCTTGAGTTAGCGGGAAACCTCGGCTAGGGCCTGAGCAAGTCAGCGGATCCGCTGCCGGGAAGCAGCAAGGGCTTCATAGGTTCTGGGGTGGGACGGGTAGGGGCAGGATCCCCGTCGGTGGGAATGTAGAGGGGCGTTGGGTTGGGATCCCCACCGAAGGCCAGCACAAGGGCTTCCAGCAGGGCCTGTCGCTGTTGCCGGTTCAGGGATTGTACAACGGCTTTGTCTTGGGCGTAGGGGTTGACCGTGAGGCGGTCGGCACCGGGATACCGTTGGGCGACCATTGGCTCGTTGGCATCGAAATAGTCTGCCAGCGTCAGTTGCCAGTCAAAGCGGTCGGTGGGGGAGCGACCAGCCACCTGCAGGTGATAGATCATCATTCGCCGCACCAAAGTATCCTCTTCGGGTGCGGGGCCGCCATCGTTGGGGTTAATAGGGGTGTAGGTGTTTTCCAGCGGCAGATCCGGCAATGCCTCGTACACCCGCCGCGCCGCTTCGGGGATCAGCCGCAACTGGGCATAGGCAGGCCCGGATCCCAGCAGAACCGCAACGGCAATGCCCAGCAAACCTGGCAAAAGGGCTTGTTTCCTCATCCTGCTCGCCCCAAAACTTGTTTCTGTGAAATGAATTGTATTGCAATCAAGCAGTGGTTTCGGATTGTAGATTTGGCAGATTCAGCGATTGAGATCAGGCCACAGTTGGAGTTTTGGGCCATTGCTAATCAATGCTGAGTCCATCCACCACCTGAGGTTGAGGACTCGGTTTGAGAGGGGCCGACTGGGCCAAGCGATCCCGTTGGTGGTGCTCTTGGGAATGCCTTTGCCAGAGGCCGAGAATATCCAACGTTTCGCCGCCATGCTGCGTATAACGCTTCCGCACTTTACATAACACGGGGGTATTGACGCACACACCGGAGACGATCACCTGACCTTTGCTCAAGGCGGGCAATTCCTGCAACAGATCCCGCCCGGCAGCTTCAACACTGTGACGCAGATTTTCTTGATCGGAAGGGTTGACAATTCGCATTAAAAATTGGCTCATGCATTGCGACAAAATGTCCGAGTCTAACTTGCCAGGGCGTTGCGTGATGAGACCTACCCCCAGTCCAAACTTGCGTCCTTCGCTGAGAATGGTGCGCAGCACCTGTTTGCAACGGGAAGGCTCGTGGGCAGGGGCAAACCGATGGGCCTCTTCCAGCAGAATAAAGACGGGATAGGGCAAGTAATTTTCGTCCCCTGCCTGGATCTTGCCTTTGTGGGTATTGATGCGAGCATAGTTGGCCTGGCGCAAGATGGCAGCGGCGATCACCTGCTGTTCTTCCTGGCTGATCTCGTGCATTTGTAGAATGGTCACCTGCCCCGGCTCAAACAAGTCTTTGGGGGCCAGATGTTCTACATTGCTGAAATAAGGAGAGCGGTCGATCTGTTCTAATTTCCACTCCAAGGCGGCGGCTGAGGATCCTTGGGATCCATCTTCTGCAGAATCGGCTTCATTTACGGCATCGATTAAATCCTGAATCGTCCAGCGGAGTGGGTTAAATTGAGTTGTTCTGCGTAAGGCTTTTTCCAGAAAAGATTTTTGCCGATCGCTGGTTTCCGGCAGCAGGGTCAGAATATCAAAGAAGTTAAGAGAAGATACACGAATCTTAATTTCCTGCGGTGAAAGAACCTTGACTTTGGGTCGGTAGCCATCTTCCCCAAAAAACTTGGGGTGGGACTGCATTTCTGCCAGCGTGTGGTATTCCCCGTGGGGATCGAAAATGAGGACGGCAGCTCGGTTTTTGGGCAAAAGCAGCTCTTCAATCAAAACCCCTGCTGTATAAGATTTGCCGGATCCTGTCCCCGCCAAAATGGCCAGATGGGTGCTGACCATTTCCTTGACGTCCAGTACTACGGGCACTGCTCCCTCATCGCGCAACAACAGGCTGCCCAAGTGAGCACCCCCAATGGCTGTTTCATCTCGTTTGTTCAAAATTGATTTCAGCAGACGATTGGAGGCCAGAAAAACCTTGGCACCGGGATCCGGAGCGCGGCGGGGGTTAATAAAGCCCATCTTCTGATTGAAATAGCCGATGACCTCGACGGTAACCGCATAGATTTCCGGATTGGGATGGGTAAAGCCCACCAAAGCCACGATGGTGCTGGGATCGATTTCGGTATCGGCAAAGATGCGATCGGGAATGTGATCGAGGAGTTGAACCTGGCTAATTTTGCCCAAGATTTGCAGGGTTTGCGATTGGGGATCCTGGACTTCGTAATAGACGAAATCGCCCACCTTTACCGCTTGGGTATTGGAAGTGATGAAAATATATTGGTTGGAGGTTTCTCCAGGCCCTTTGACAGTGCCAATTACCTCTGGAGAGTCCTCAGTTGGAGAGAGGTTGGCTTCTGGGTAGTGGCCATTGACGGTGATTTTTTGGGGCATCAGCGCATCGCTCCTACAGTCATTTTCCAGGCCAGTTCTTTGCTTAAGATTTGCAGGGCTCGCCGTTGGGCTGGATCGGCAAACATCGGCGTAATGTCATTCAAGACTTGGTAGATTAAATGATTGGCAAAGTTGCCGCCACTACTCAGCAGCAAACCATAGTAGGAAAATTGGGTTTGACCTTGAGGATCTTGGTGAAAGCGCAGGATCTCTTCCTGGCTCATGCGAAAAACGGGCGTGTTCACCGGCACTACCACGCGCGGGATCCCTTGTCGGCCACAGCGGCGCTCTTCATCCAGAGCCCCGATTAAAACCACCGAGAGCAATGTGCGCACCTCATTCTGCAAATCGGGGGAAAAATAGGGATCCGGCTGGCTGGAAAGACGCGGCCCAGAATTGAGGAACATCGGATTCAGGAGTTGGGTATTGTAAACCAGACCTACAGCCCAGTGTCGCCGGTCGCTTTCTAGCTTGACAAAGCTGCCGAAGCCATAGTCATCAGGAGCCGGCGGATTTTTGACTTCTAAAGCATCGTCCACCTGCACCACATAATCACAGTGATTGTTGGAGCGAACTACCTTTCCCAATCTCATCGAACTCGTCTCCGCTGTAATTTACTTACTGTTTTCCGGGATAGCCTTAGGTTCAGCTTTTCGCGAGCGGCCCAATCTTGCATGAGACGCAAGAAAAGGTTGCGATCCTCATTGCGGATAACGGCTATTTGATCGGCTGTCTCCAGCACATAAGGATAACCTCGCCCAATCACCACCTCACAGCGAACCAGATCCACCAACCAGTCCAACAGTCCTGCCTCATAAACCCAAACGGGTATTTCCAAGCGGGCCGGAAAGTTGTCATTGGTGCGCAGGTAAACAAACCCCACTCGCTCCCGCATTTCTTGGTAGGAGTTGAGGATCCCATCTTGGGGGTTGAGGCTGCCGCCGCGGGCACAGATGAAAAAAGGTGTGCGATCCCCCCACTCCAACCAGGGACTAAGCAGTTGCGCATCGTGAAGCTGTGGAGCTTCGGGTAGGTCAAAACAATGCTTCAGCAACGCCACCAAATCGGAAGTGTAGGTGGTGTCTATGTAGGCCACAATGGGGATCCGGCTTTGCTCGCTGGCCCGCAGAAGCTGGAGCAAACACTGCACATAAAAGTCTTGGCTTTCTGGCTCAAAGACTTCGGCAAAAGTAGCCACCAGCGCCCCGTCCAAAAAGGCCAATTTTCGGGATCCCGGTTGAGATTTTTGAATGTATTCTACAAGTCTCTCGATTTCCATTTGAAAGCGGCGCATGTTAACCATTCGCTCTTTCGGTTCGCCGCTGCTGTCGGATCCCAGGTCCCTTGGAGTCAATACATCCACTTGAATGTCTTTTTCGTACAAGCCTGTTGCACAATGATGGTTTTCATACCAGCCAATTTGAACCAGCGCCACCGGTATTGACAGATCTTTGCTGGGATAAATCTGGGATCCATCTACGGCAAAGGTAGGAATATTTTCAATGACCGACTTTGCCCAATCGCGGCTTTCTTCGTAATTGGCCCATTCCTGCTCAAAAGGGATCCTCCAATTGGAGTAGCGATCCCACTCTGCAGTAGGTAAAGCGCCTGGGAAAGGGAATGGAGCTATTTTTTCGGCAATCTCTAGGCTTGACCACTGGCACAAGCTTTCCATGGCCTGCTTATAGTATTCTCTGCGCTCCGACAGCCTTTGATCAAAAGTGGCAAAGGCCTCCCGCTTCTGCTGCAGCACCGCCAGGATCCGGTCGGCTCTAAACACCATAGGCGGGATCCCTCCTCACCCAACTGGAGCGCCTTTCTACCCGAATAACATTTTCCGTCATTTGCTCAAAGGTATCGTCGTGGCTGATAACAAATAGCTGCTCAAAAGATCGCAGGTTGGTGATGGCCTCTGCCAGCCGCTGTCGCCGTTGGGTATCCATATTGGTGGTGGGCTCATCGAAAAAGGCAATATTTAGTTGTCCCAACACCTTGAGTAAAGCCAAGCGCACTGCCAAGGCCGCCGACATTTGCTCTCCCCCGGAAAGGCTGGCAAACCGTCGTTTGGGGCTGCCGGCTTCTTGAACGCGGATCTCATAATCGGCTTCCCAGGTCAGGGTGACGTTGGGACGGTTGAGAATTTCTCGGAAGAGGTGATCGGCAGTATGGTTGATCTGCTGCAGGTAGTATTGGGTAATTTGAGGGCCGGCTTTTCTATAGGTATCTCGGCTAAACTTGATAAAGCGGTGTAGGCGTTCTTTCTCAGTTTTTTCTGCCTCGACTTGCTTTAAGCTTGCCTTGGTCTGTTCCAATTGCCGCAACTTTTCCTCAATTTTGCTCAGTTGAGGAGCTAAGCTCTCCAGGCGGGCTTGGGCTTCGGCTTTTTGAATTTCAGTGGCCTGCAAAAGGGATCGAAGGCGCTCATGCTCCCGCGGTTGATACAGAGCAGCTAAGGGATCCCGTGCTGCGCGAAGTTGGGAAAGCTGAGTTTGCAGTTGCTGCCGCTGGGCGTTTAGCTCGGCCAGTTCCTGTTCCCGTTGGGGAAGCAATTGGGCAATGGGTTCTGCCTGCAGATAGCGCTCGTGATCTAAACGGTATCGTTCGCGTTCTTCCTGCAGGGATCCCAGCTCTCGATCCAGATGCTCCGTTTGGCATAGGGCCTCCTCGATAGGGTTGAGTGCGGCCTGTAAATCCTGAAGCTGCTGCAGGCAGTCGGCCTGCATTTGTAAATACTGCTTTTCCTGTTTTAGCTCTGCTTTGAGCCGTTCGGCTTGACTTCTGGGATCCCCCAGAGATTTTAAGGTTTTGGCGGCTTTTTCAATTTGGGCTTGCAGGTCATCTTTGGATCCCTCTGTTTGTTCCCAGCGGTCGATCTGGGCTTGTTTTTCTTGCTTGGCTTTCTGGATTTGATCTAGGGCCAACTGGGCCGCTTGGAGTTCATCTTGCCGTCGGGGCAAACTTTGGGCAAGAGGCTGCATGCGGATAAAGGTCTCGTAGTTGTTGCGGTGCCGGCCTTGTTCTTCCCGCAAAGCTGCAATTCTTTCATCCAGATCTGAAAGCGGTTGCAGCTGCTCTTCTAGGGCTTGTATCTGCTGTTGGAGTTGCTGAACATGGGCCGCTATTTGTTGATATTCTTGCTCAACCCTAGACTTGCGGCTGAGATCTCTTTCCAAGCGCTGGATTTGCCCTCTGGGATCCCCCAGTTCTTGCAGCGCCTGGCCAATTTCCTGTTGTTGCCGAAGGAAGGTGGGCTCAGCCTCAAGATCCCAGTGAAGATCATCAATTCTGCTTTGTCGTTCGGCTTGCAACTGCAGCAGTTGCTGAATTTGGGCTTGTAAATCGGGTATTTGTGCGGCTAGGCCGAGCAAGGGTTGCAAAGTCCTGAGTTGTTTTTGGATGTTGGACAACTGCTGACGAAGTTGGGGCTCGGAAGTTTGGGGAGCCAGATCCTGCAAAATCTGATGGATGGACTGGAGCAACTGTTGGCTGAGTGCTGAAGATCGAGTGAGTACCTCTGGGATCCGCTGCCACAGAGATTGAAGTTGGGGATAGTTGTGTCGCTGCGCTTCCAATTCGTCCAGAAGTTGCCGGATGCTGTGATGGTGTTGAGCCAATTGATCCGAGCCCTGCTCAAAAAGGGCTTGTAGCTCCTGTTGAAATTGACGAGCTGCGGCAATGCGGCTGAGCTGAGTTTGCAATCGCTCCTGTTGAGTTTCGAGCGCAGGAATGGCGGCTACCCGCTCCAAATCCGCCTGCCGTTGTCTCAGTTGGAGCTGCAGTTGTTGCAATTGGACTTGGCCTTGTTCCTGCTCCGTTTCCCGTTGTTTGAGTTCAAGGCGCAGAGCCTGAAAGGAAGCCAACTTCTCGCCAAGTTGGGAGTGGCGCTGCTCCAGGGAGGCCTGCCGTTCACACAGGGGTTGCAGCTCAAGTTTTTCCGCCTCCATTTTTTGGAAGATCTGGAGTTGTTGCTGATATTCGGATCCCTGCAGCTCCAATCGATGCAGTTGATGTTGCAAAGTTTCCCGTTGAGCCAGTAAAGTTTGTCGGGTTCGCCGCAGCGCTTCCTGCTCTGCAATGAGGGTTTCCAACTGCAAATAACGGTTGTAGGTCAATTGATGCTGCCGACATATGGCCTGGGCCTGTTCAGCTTCTTGCACTCGGCTTTGTAGCAGTTGACAGCGCTCGGCGTGGGCTGTCCATTCTGCCTGGATCTGTTCCCATTCGCGGTGCAGGTGTAGCAACGTGTTGAGCTGTTGAGTCCAATAGGTCTGCTGACGCTCTAGCTCCTCTTGGGCCTGAATTTGCGGGGTTAGCTCCTCTAGCTCCTGCTTCCAGCGCTGCTGTTGGCTTAACTTTTCTTGAAGTCTTGCCAATTGGTTTTCGATATGCTGCTTTTGCGAGAGCAAAGCATCCCGCTGTTTCAGCCACTCCAAGCGTTGCTGTTGCTGTTTTTCCAGCTCCCGCAAGCGAGCTTCTGTGGCCAAAAAATGCTGAGATCCCTCCCAGTATTGCTGTTGCTGCGCTTGAGCTTGCCTGGCCTCTGCCCATAACTTTTCTGCCTGCTCAAGAGATACCTGAAGCAGGGATCCCTTTTGCTCCAGTTGGGCAATCTGGTGATCTAAAGTTTGGATTTGCTCAAGCCATTTCTCCAGTCGCTCGATCTCAAGCTTAACCTGATCCAGAGTGTGGATCGATTGACTCAAGCGCTCTTGCCAATAACTCAGTTCTTGTTGGATTTTCTGCCGCTCCGCTTGCAGCGGATCCCACTCCTGTAGCTGTTGGCGGAGCAATTCAATTTGATGATTAATGGCCTGAATCTGCGCCTCGCTGTATTTTTCGACCGCCAACAGGTCTTTGGCTACCTGCTGGTACTCTTCCACCTTTAAGATGCGATCGAAAACTTCTTTGCGATCTCGACCGGTTTTGAGAAAGTCTGCCGTGAAAGTCCCTTGGGGCACCCCAATCGTTGTGGCAAAGAGCCGCGCCAGGTCGGTGCCGGCAGGTACGCCCAAATGTTGCCTCAGCCACGGCAGCACATCGGACTTGCGCTCATACTCTAGGCGCTGCTTCAGCTGGGGATCAAAGAGACGATATCCCTGCGTTACGCTGCGGCGAACATCGTAGGTGCGCTGATCCCATTGGGAGATAAATTGCACAGTCACCACTGCGTCGTTGGCCCCGGAGCGAATGATTTCTTCTTGGCTGTAGGGGCAGTAGTCGAACAAAACCCAGGCAATGGCTTCCAAAATGCTGGTCTTGCCCGCTCCGTTTTCTCCGCAAATGGCGTTAATACCTGGCTCAAACGTGAAGACGGCATCCTCATGAGATTTGAAGTTTTGTAAAGCGAGAGAGAGGATCCGCATAATCAGTCTTCTGCTCCCCAAAAAGCTCCCCTTAGGTGAGCATACACTTCAGATTCTCCTTGCCCATCCAAAACCTTTTCTTTAAGATCCAGAAGCAGCCGCGCTAGCTCTTCACTGCGTTTGCGGTAGTGGGCATGGCTGCTCAGCAGATCCCTGTAGATTTTCTCTTCGATTTGTAGCCTCTGCCCCTCTTCTTCCAAGGAAAGGGCAGCCGACCCGAGCTCTAAAGTATTGGCCTCAAAACGAAACAGAACCAGCAAGGCGCCGGTAAGCTGCTGAATTTGACACTGTAGGGCGCGGCTATCCAGCTCATGCTTGGCGAACCCCACCTGTCCCACCAGCCGCAACTCCACCATCGGCTCCATCTCACTTTCCTGAAAACGGGATCCCTTAGCCAAGGCAATGGCTGCTGCGGCAATCTGTTCGGGGGTTTCTCTGCCCTTGGCCTCCAGATAGAGCCGGCGGCGGGGCCGCTGATGGTAATCCTGCACCAACTCCGCTTGGGGTGGGCCATCTCCCCAGCGGACGCGATAGGCCCCCCGTTGGAAGTCCCATTCGGCAGTGCTGTTGGCCTCCAGGGATCCCGGGTTGAAGATCCACCCGCCCTCGGAATAGCTTTTGTGAATGTGTCCCAAGGCCAGGTAGCCCACCCCCGCCTCCCGCAGGGGCAGCAGATCTTTGTAGCGCAGAGCGCCTTGGTAACGGGCAATTTGGCCCTCTAGACCGTGGTGGAACATCAACACCACCCGTTCTGGGCCGGGGGGCAACCGTCGAATGGCCGCCGCCAACTGCTCAATCGACCGAGGGGCTGCCGATCCGTACCACTGGGATCCGATCACCCGCACCCCACAGGGCAAATCCAGATACCCTCCCCGCCGGCCCGACCAGGGACGCAGCTCCAGTCCTTCTTCCCCTTCCTCAGGCTCCAGCAATATCAGCTCCCCGTGATCGGCCAAGTACCTCAGCCAACTGGTTTTCACGCCATAGGGGCGATTGTCGTGGTTGCCCTCAATGGCCAACACCGGGATCCCGGCCTGTTGCAGCTCCCGCAAGACGATCTGGGCTTGGTTGAGAACGCCGGGCTGAATCTGCCGATGCTCGAACAGATCTCCGGCGATGAGCACAAAGTCCACCGGATCCTGAATGGCATAGCGCCGGACAACATCCCGAAATGCCAAAAAGAAATCCTTGCTCCGCTCCGGGCTGTCGTAGCGGTCATAGCCCAGATGCACATCGGCCAGGTGTAAAAATGTGCAGGTTGAGCAGGCCATCCCCAGAGCACCTCGGCAAATTGTCCACAGTTTAGCAAACCCATCTTGTTCCCTACCCAAGATATAGGGATCCCTTCCTCTCAATCATCGGGTTCGCCCCGGCTATCTCCACTAGGGGTAGGTGCCGACTGAGGATCTGAGGAAACCCTGGAATGGACGGCTGCCCAAGAGTTCTCTCAGGTGGAATCGATTAAATCCAGGATATTGTGCTTCATCTTGTTGCAAATGTTATCGAGGGGCAGATCATTGGGATCCCGGCCAAAGGGATTTTCAATTTCGATGCCGATCTCTTCAACGCCAAACAACATAAAGCTCAGCCATCCCACAATGGGGCCGGTCATCCAACCCAAGCCCTCCACCATTTGAAACGGTAAAGACAAACAGTAAAGCAACAGCAACTGCTTCAAGTGCAGGGCATAAGCCATCGGCATTGGGGTCATGAGAATGCGCTCACAGGCCCCCAGCGCATCCACCATGCTGTTGAGCCGCTCCACCATGATCGTGAGCTGGTAGACCTCAACGCGGCCCTTTTGGTATTGGCGCTGCAGATAATCTCCAATCCAAAAGGCAATCTGCAAAGGGGGATGGTTGAGGCTTTGGAGACGTTGCAACTGCTCCAGGCTGAGGAGGGGCTGAATCTCATCCAGCAAAGGTTCCTGGCGCAGGTGCTGCTTCATGGCCATGGCAAAAGCGGGCAACAGATATAGAGTTTGGATCTTCTCTTCCCGGTCGCCGGGCTGCTTTTCTTCAATGGCTACCCAAATCAGGCGGGCCAAATTGCGCACGTCATTCACCACGGATCCCCAGGCTTTCCGCCCCTCCCAGAACCGTTCGTAGGCGGTGTTTGTCCGAAACACCAGCATCAAACCCAAAACGATGTTGGGCACAAACGCCACCAACGACGACAGCGCCAGGGGCAGCCCCAGCTTATACAGAATCGAAACCAGCACTCCGACCAAGCCGCAGGTAAAGGCGCGGGGCAGCACTGCCGGCACAACTGATCCTTGCAACTGCAGGGCCAGTCGAAACCAACGCAGCCCCTCTCCTGCAAGATACTTGCGAAGAACCATAGTGCAGCGTCGGCAAGCTTGCCCTCTAATCCTACAGCCTGCCGCCCAAGAGGGGATCCCTTGCCCGACCATCCTGAAAAGCGACGAGGGTAGCCTGTTAGAGATTTTTCAGTTCGAGATTCTGTAAATGTCAAGCAATGCCCAGGCAAACTTCACGAACAACTTCCAGAACCCGAAGGTACTGTGGTACACTCTCAGCCAAGCAACAAATTCAACGCCGTTCTGCGATACCTCGACATGGCTGGAGTCCTCAAGCTCGACATTCAGGAATCGGCTGAAGAGCTCAAATCCCTACTAAGCAAGCAGTCTACACCGACCGGGAAGGAGCGGGTTCAAGCTCTCTACCTGCTCAAGATTGGGAAAGTCAAGACGATGACAGGCTTGGCTGAAATTCTGGGGCGGGACATCTCAACGATTTTTCGATGGTTTCAACGCTACAAGGCCAAGGGGCTAGAGGGCATGTTGACGGTGCCCCGCAACCAAGGGCGCAAACCCCTCATCCCCAAGCCGGTTTTGGAAATCCTCAAGCAGGAGCTGCATCAGCCTGGCCGATTCCGTACCTACAGCGACATCCGCGAATGGCTGCGGGAAACGCACGGTGTGGATGCCTCCTATAAGGTCGTTCACGAAACGGTTCGCTACCGTCTTAAGGTGCGCTTGCGGGGATCCCATGCTAAGCGGCGCAAAAGCGGGAGACAAGCCCCCCAGTTATCCCCCAATCTCTCCTGATCATGGCTGGGCAGCAGGGATCCAGAAACTGCTCTGCAGCAGAGGCGGGCCTGTGGGGGATTCGCTTCCTCCTGCCGGTTCAAGGGTGACGAGAAGGCGGGTCGGCTGCTCAGAATGGATGGGTTGACTGAGCCACTGCAGGGATCCTTCCCCGTTGACGGCAAAAGTGCCGGCGTTTTCCAGCAGTCGTCCCCCTCCCTGGATCTCCGACTCCAGCCACAGTTGATAGGTGCTCCCTGGGGGGGCGGGAGCCATCTCCGAGGCCAAGAGCAGCACCTGCTTGGCATGGGGCGACCAGAGGGCTTGCACCAACAGGGGAGTGCTGAAGCTGGGATCCCGCAGCAGGGTTCGCTGCACCTGCGGTTGTCGTTGCCACTCTTGGTAGAGCCGTTGAACTGCCACCGACTCTCCCTCGATGGGGGATCCCCACTGCCAGCGCAGCCGCCAGTAGGCCGCTGTTATGGCCAGCGCGTAGATCCCCAATACCGCCAGGCTGCCCCAGAGAAGACGTTGCGGCCACAGGGGAGCCGAAGTTTGAATGGAGAGGGGGGCAGGTAGCCAAGCCCAACGCCGCAGCCGTTCCCTAGCCTGAAAGGCTGTCAACTCGTAGAGCCACAGAGCCACTGAGCGATCCCGCTGCAGGTCAAAGGCATTGGCGTGTTTCCAGCAGAACTCGAACACCTGCCGCACCACCTCTTCCGCCTGGTGAGGTTGCTTGAGAATGGCCAAGGCAATATCCAGCAGGCGCTTCTGATAGCGATCCTTGAGCAAAAAGTGGCTGCGGCGATCCCGCAGTTGGATCTGGCGCATTAACTGGAAATCGGTCAGCTCAGCCATACACCTCTGGGGCATCCGATGAGCCTATCCGGGCTGATTTTGGCTCAGCCGGTAGCACTAGGCTGGGGAACTTTCCAGAACTATACACTAGCCCTGGAGCCGGCTCCCTTGCGAGCTGACTTCACCTCTCATCCAAAGCTGGCTTGGATCCCCCCTCTCGACAAGATCCCCAGTTGCGGCAGCACGTCCCTGGCAGAAGTTGGGATCCCACCCCTCTCCGCGACCCTCAGGCGGCATCCTTCTCCACCACCTTCTCCACCTTTTCCGTGCCGGCAGGCTCGTCATCGCTGCCGGGGTTGTTCATCTCTTGTTTGAAACTCCGCAACGCTTTGCCAAAGGCACTGCCCAACTCGGGTAGCTTCTTGGGGCCAAACACGACCACCGCGATCACCCCAATCACGGCCAGCTCTGGCAGGCCCATGCCGAAGATGCTCACGGCCAGGATAGGTTCGCTCGGCAGCAGAATAGTCATAAGTCCCCAAAACCTGAAAAGTAGAACAGACGGATCAACCCAGCTTGCAAGGGATCCATCCGTCCCACTCTAACAAGTTCTTCTCCCATGCAGAAAGGGTGTGGAAAGGGATCCCCTTCTCCCATCCTGCCCCCGGCCCACTCAAGACATAGGATGGTGCTATCCCTTGCCCGATGTTTTTGTTCAGAACAAGCCATGCCTGTCTCCTACGATATTGTGGTCATTGGCGCTGGTGCGGCGGGTCTGGTGGTGGCCAGCGCTGCGGCCCAACTGAAGGCCAAGGTGCTGCTGGTGGAAGGCAGCGACCGCTTGGGCGGCGATTGCCTCTGGTATGGCTGTGTGCCCAGCAAAGCCCTTCTTCACGTGGCCCATACCGTCCATCGGATTCGCCAGGCCATGGCTGCCGGTTGGGTAACTCTCCCTGGCCCAGCAGGGATCTCGGTGGATTACCTCAAGGTGTACGAACACATTCGCTCTGCCCAGAGCTACATCGCCAACCACGCCGATTCGCCAGATCGCTTCCGCCAACTGGGGGTGGAACTGGTGTTTGCCAAGGGCCACTTTGTGGATGGGCGCACCTTTGAGGTGGCAGGACGGCAGGTACAGGCGCGGGCTTTTGTCATCGCCACCGGATCCCGTCCTTGGGTTCCCCCCTTGCCAGGCTTGGCCGAGGCGGGCTATCTGACCAACGAATCGATCTTTGACTTGACCCGCTTGCCCAAATCGGTGGCGGTGATAGGGGCGGGGCCGGTAGGCTGCGAGTTGAGCCAAGCTCTGGCCCGTCTGGGATCCGAGGTGACCCTCATTGCCAGCCGCGAGCGCATCTTGCCCAAGGAGGATCCCGAAGCCGCCCAGGTGGTGCAGCAACAGTTGACCCAAGATGGGATCCGCATCCTCACCCGGGTACGCGCCACAGCAGTTGGCCAAGAGCAAGGGGCAAAGCTGCTTTCCCTAAAGGCCAATTCCGGGGCAGGCACCGCCGCTGCAGGTGATCAAGTGATCCGTGCAGAAGAGATTTTGGTGGCCGCCGGTCGGATCCCGAACGTGGAAGGGCTGGGTCTAGAAGCCGCCGGCGTGCAGTACACCCCCCAAGGGATCCAGGTAAATGCCAAGCTGCAAACCCGCAATCCCCGCATCTACGCCTGTGGGGATGTCATCGGCGGGCCGCAATTTACCCATGTGGCGGCCTACGAAGGGGCAGTGGCCCTGGTCAATGCCCTGTTTTTCCCCCTCAGCCAAGCGCGTTATCGTGTCATTCCTTGGGCCATCTTCACCGAGCCGGAGCTGGCCCGTGTGGGCCTCACCGAAAGCGAAGCCCGGCAGCAATACGGCAAGGATGTGGTGGTGCTCAAACAGGAGTTTGCCGATGTGGATCGGGCCCAGGCAGAAGCCGCCCCCCTGGGCTTTGCCAAATTGATCTGTCGACGCAACGGCCAGATTTTGGGGGCGCACCTGGTGGGATCCCAGGCGGGAGAGCTGATTCACGAGGTGGTTTTGGCCATGAGCCGGCGGCTGCCCGTCTCTGCCCTGACCGGGATCCACATCTACCCCACCCGCTCGGAGGTGAATGCCAAGGCGGCCCTGCAGCACCGCAAGCAACAATTGGCCGCCAACCCCCGCCTGCAGAACGCCTTGCAGGGATTCTTTGCCTGGAGGCGGGCCTGGAGCTAAAGCGCAAACCGGAGGTCGGCCACCGCTAGACTGGAATCAGTCGTTTGCTGAGGGTTCCCGATGGGCTTTCTCCTGTCTGCTGAACAAGTGGGTCAGTTTGTCTCCAACCAATGGCAGGATCCCTATGCCGTTTTGGGCCCCCAGCAGATAGAAGAGGCCGGGAAATCCTTTGGGTTGGTGCGCGCCCTTGTGCCCAATGCCCGGCAGGTTTGGCTGGTGGAACGCGCCACCGGACAGGCTCACCCGATGCAGCCGCTGCACCCGGAAACGCTGTTCGAGCTGCGTTTTGAGCCGGGAACCCCTCTGCCGGACTATTTTTTGCGGGCGCAACGGGCCTGGGATCCCCAAGGGGAACACTTGGAAGAATGGGAGGATCCCTACCGCTTTCCCTTGGAGAAGGTCAACCACATTGGCGAGCTGGATCGCTACTTGTTCAACGAGGGGAATCACCACCGCATTTACGACAAGCTGGGCGCTCATCCCATCACGGTGGATGGGGTGAAGGGGGTGCATTTCGCCGTCTGGGCTCCCAACGCCCGCAACGTCAGCGTTATCGGCGATTTTAACCACTGGGACGGGCGTCAACACCAGATGAAGCGGCTGGGCGAAAGCGGCATCTGGGCGGTGTTCATCCCCGGCATAGGGCCAGGCGCCATCTACAAGTACGAGGTGAAAACTTCCTGGGGGGATATCTACGAAAAATCGGATCCCTATGGCTTTCAACAGGAGGTGCGCCCCAAAACCGGCTCCATCGTAGTCGACCTCAACACCTACACCTGGCACGACCAAGCCTGGCTGGAAAAACGCGCCGCCACCGATCCCCTGCGCTCGCCGATTTCGGTTTATGAGGTGCATTTGGGATCCTGGATGCACGCCTCGGCTGAAGATCCACCTGCCGAAGGGCAAAGTGTGCTGGTGGATCAAAAGCCCAACACTCGCTTCCTCACCTACCGCGAGCTGGCGGACAAATTGATCCCCTATGTGAAGGAGCTGGGCTTCACCCACATCGAGCTGTTGCCGGTGGCAGAACACCCCTTTGATGGCTCTTGGGGCTATCAGGTGATCGGCTACTATGCCGTAACATCCCGCTATGGATCCCCGCAAGACTTTATGTATTTTGTCGATCGGGCTCACCAAGCCGGGATCGGCGTGATTGTCGATTGGGTGCCTGGGCATTTCCCCAAAGATGGGCATGGGCTGGCTTTTTTCGACGGTACTCACCTGTACGAGTACGCCGACCCTCGCAAAGGCGAGCACAAAGGTTGGGGCACTTTGGTCTTTAATTATGGCCGCAACGAGGTGCGCAATTATCTGGTGGCCAATGCCCTTTTTTGGTTCGAGAAATACCACATCGACGGGATCCGGGTGGATGCGGTGGCCTCGATGCTTTATCTGGATTATGACCGCAAAGACTGGATCCCCAATCCCTACGGCGGGCGGGAACACCTCGAAGCCATCGACTTTTTCCGGCAGCTCAATACCCTCATTTTCAAATACAACCCCGGTGCGCTTTCCATTGCCGAAGAATCTACTGCTTGGCCGATGGTAACTTGGCCAACCCATGTGGGTGGGCTGGGCTTCAACTTGAAGTGGAACATGGGTTGGATGCACGACATGTTGGATTATTTCCACATGGATCCCTGGTTCCGCCAGTTCCATCCCCATTTGGTCACCTTCAGCCTCATGTATGCCTTCAGCGAAAATTACATGCTGGCCTTTTCTCATGATGAGGTGGTGCATGGCAAGAGCCACATGTTGGGCAAAATGCCGGGGGATCATTGGCATAAGTTCGCCAGTCTGCGGGCTTTGTATGGCTACATGTTCACCCACCCTGGCAAGAAAACCTTGTTCATGAGCATGGAGTTTGGCCAGTGGAATGAGTGGAACGTTTGGGCAGATCTGGACTGGGAGCTGCTGCAGTATGAACCCCACGCCAAGTTGCGCCACTATGTGGCCAGCCTGAATCACCTGTTGCGCTCCGAACCTGCCCTGTACACCCAAGACACCAAGCCAGAAGGGTTCCGCTGGATTGACTGCAGCGACCATCGCGGCATTGTTTCCTTCATCCGCTACGGGGAGGATCCCAGTGAGTGGGTGGTGGTGGTTTGTAACTTCACGCCGGTGGTCTGGCCCAATTACCGCATTGGGGTACCGGAACGAGGTTTTTATCGAGAGCTGCTCAACAGCGATGCTGTGGAGTTTTGGGGCAGCGGGGTAGGCAATTTGGGGGGCAAGTGGACAGACGACTGGGCCTACCACAACTTGCCCTACTCCCTCGAGCTCTGCCTGCCGCAACTTTCTACCTTGGTGCTGAAATGGCAGCCGCCGCAGCCGGTCGAGTCCCAGAATTGACACCCTGCTGGCTTCCTTCCGCCGCACTGGGAGGACGGGTCTGGAGACTTCGTTTTTTGGCCATTTGTAGTCCTTTCAAGCTGGATTGAGACAATCCCCAAGCGCTCCATACCGCTTCCGAGATCACCCCCAGTCCTCTTCCCAGAGGGAGAGGGGAGTTGGGAAGCAATGGGATGGAAATGTTTCATTTCGTTTCATTCTTATTTAAAATGACTGTGGGCGTGGGTGCAGTGTTCTAGTTTGAATCGAAATGACCATAAGGCAGACATAACTGAGTGCTACGGGCAGGTTTTTTCTGAGAGGATTTCAGCAATGGCCGCAGCCACCCGCTCTTGTTGACAGGTGGTCAAC
>NZ_JANSHN010000031.1:0-34588 GCF_047461655.1 Synechococcus sp. W55.1 | reverse complement strand
AGTTCGCAACAACCGTCCTCTCCAGCTGCGATCCATGGAGGGATCCCCGCCTTATTCTTCTTCTTCGTAGGGACGGCCTTCCCCGATTACCGCCAGGTCAATTTGTTGGCGGTAGTAATCCACGTTCTTAATCTGCACCTCCACCCGATCCCCCAGGCGAAACTGGCGCCGACTCTTGCGTCCCACCAGCGCCTGCTGACGGCTGCGGTACTCGTACCAATCGTTTTTCAGGGTGCTGACCCGCACCAAGCCTTCCGCCAAGATGGGATCCACCTGGACAAAAAAGCCGTAGTTCTGGACGCCGATGATCAGGCCGGGGAACACCTCTCCCAGGTGCTTTTGCATGAACTCAGAGCGCTTCAGGCCCATCAGCTCCCGCTCCGCCTGCTGCCGGATCCGGTACCCCTCCTGAATTTTGGGCAGTTGCGCCTGGAGAAACGCCTGCCATTCCTCCTGCACCTTGGGCGGCAACACCTGCCAGTCGATTTGGCCGTAGCCGCTGGGGCCGTGCAGATCCACCACGGTTTTGGAGCGAGAGCTGCGGCGCTCGCGTCCTTTGCTCAGGGCCAGGTGCAGGGCACGCAAATTGAGCAAGTCGGCATAGCGGCGCAAGGGGGCCGTAAAGGTGGCGTAGGGTTCTTTGAGGCCCAACCCAAAATGGCCGAGTTGCTCTTCCAGAGGCTGGAGACGATACTCGACCGGGGGCAAGGTGGCCAGCATCTGCGCCACCAAGGCCGGGCTCGCGCCAGAGGCCAACACATCGGGAGCGGTGATGCGGGCACAAATCCGCTGCCAGTCCGCCAGAGTTACGACAGCGGGATCTTGCAAATTCAGATCCAGCTTCATGGCATTGGCCAGGCGCAAAAAGCTCTGCAGGGCCTCGGCGGCAGGGGCAGGCTGCACGCGGGCCAAAGAAGGGATCCCCAACTGGCGCAAATGGTGGCCCAGGATTTGGTTGGCCAGCAGGAGAATTTCCGTCATCAGGGCATGGGCGCCGAGGCGATCGCTGATCAAGAGGGGGCCGTAGCCGCTTTCATCGGCAGAGTGGGGAGTGAGCAAATCCAACAGGGGCAGGTCAAATCCCCCCGCCTGGTGACGTTTGGCCCGTAGGATCTGGCTAAGGCGCAGCAGGTTTTGCAGCAGGGCCATCAACTCCGGCACTTCTTCGTCGGGGCCCAAGTCGGCGGTGGTGGCCAAAAGAGCCTGCACCTGACCATAGGACAGGTGAGCCCGCGATTGCACCAGGCTGGGGTAGATCTCGAAGTTTTGTACCACCCCTTCTGGGTCGAGGGTCACTAGCAGTGAATAGGCCAAGCGCTCCTGCTGTGGCAACAGAGCCAGGCGGTTGTGCACCTCCGGCGGAAAGAGAGGCAGCACCATCGTATCGAGGTAGACGGTGGCCGTCCGCTGCTGAGCCTCTTGCTCCAAGGGGTGGTCGGGATCCAGCCAATGGGCCACGTCAGCAATGTGGATCCCCAGCAGCCAGTGGTCATTCTCTTGCCGCTGCAAGGAAACAGCCACGTTGGGTTCCAAGCCGTGGGGATGCTGCAGATCCAAAGGCTCCAAAGTGATGCAAAACCAATCGCGCAGATCGCGGCGGCCCTTTTGGTCAGAGCGGCTGAGCTTTTTGGGCAGAGCTGCTGCTGCCTCCAACACTGGAGCAGGAAACTCCTGCGGTAGGTCGTACTTGCAACAGACCAAATCTGCATCGATGGAGGCCTCTGGGCCGTCGCCCAAAATTTTGCGAATGGTTCCGGTTGGGGGCAGATCCCCCAGCGGGTAGCGATTCACCTCCACATAGGCCACCCGACCTTCCGCCAGCTCGACAGGGGATCCCTCCGTCAGGGCCAGCTCGAACAGCAGCCGGTCGTCCAAGGGCACCACCCGAAAACCCTGTTCCGTCTGTTTGAGGCGACCCACCAGGGCAGAATTGGCCCGCTCCACAACGGCCACCACCTCTCCCTCAGGGCTGCGGCGACGGTTGCCATCTTTGGTGACCCGCGCCAACACCTGATCCCCATTCCAGGCGCCGCTGAGGTTGCTGCCGTGGATGTACACATCCTCCACCCCCGGCTCGTCCCGAATGGCGAAGCAAAAGCCTTTGCTGGAACAGCGCAAACGCCCCACCACCAAAGATTCGTCCGGCTTGCGCCGATAGCGAGGGGGATCCCCTAGTCGCTCCAGAAACCCGGCCCGCACCAGGCCATCGAGGGCAATCTCGAGCATTTCCGGCGCTTCTGGGTCGGGGGACTGCAAGAGGGCAAGAAGAGTATCTTTGTCGGTCAATTGCTCGGGAGGCTGAGAGAGAAAATGCTGAAAAATTCGAGAGAAGTCCATTTTGGGTATTGGCAAAAAAGAAAAAGAGGGGTTAAGACATCGCAAGACCCAACCCGTTGGCGTTAGTCACGCTGGCCGGTGACGATAAAAGCTACCCGCTGACCGATGTTGGTGCTGTGGTCGGCCAGACGTTCTAGGTAGCGGATCGACAGCAACATCAACAGGATAGGCTCGATCGATCCTCTGATGTCCGACTGCTGCGCCAACGTATTGTAAAGGTTGGTGTAGTCTTCATCAACAGCGTCGTCTTCCTGCTTCAATTGTCGGCCCAGGTCGGCGTCCAATTCTGTCAGGGCCACCAGGCTGTGGCTGAGCATTTTCTGGCAACGCTGCATCATCACCTGAATACGACCCAGCTCCGGGGGCGGCGGGTACATGACCAAGCGCAGGGCCACTTCGGCCAAATCTTTGGCGTAGTCGCCAATCCGCTCCAGATCGCGTACCAGTTGCATCAGGGTACTGATCCAGCGCAGATCCCGCGCCACCGGGGAGCGCAAGGCAATCAAATTAATACAGTCTTTCTCGATTTGACGATAAAAACGGTCAATTTGCTTGTCTTGGGCGATCACCTGTTCGGCGGCGGCCAAGTTCTGTTCAAACAGGGCCTGCTGGGCCAAGACCACCGACTTTTCCACCAGCGCCCCCATGCGCAGCACGTCCTGCTGTACCCGTTTGATGTGAAGTTGCAGCTCGGCTTGCCCCATGGCTTTCTCCCATGAATGTGGGCAGGGGGGAAATGTCTGCAGTCGTTTTGGATTCAACAGAGCCAGTTGATCTCAATCATGGCAAACTTCGCCTGGAATAAGGGCAGAGAAGACGGCCAACTTAGGCGAAGATGAGAACAGCGGTTGCCCTCTGAGGGGGATTCGTCCTCTGGAGTTCTCGGGTTGCTTTGTCGATTGAGACGGTCTCATGGCTCTTCCCCCCATCATTGTGTTGGACGATGATCCCACCGGATCCCAAACCGTTCACAGTTGCCTGCTCCTCACCCGCTGGGATCCGGAGACCTTGAAGCTGGGGTTGCAGGATCGTTCGCCGATTCGCTTCATCCTCACCAATACTCGGGCTTTGCCCCCGGCGAAGGCAGCGGAGGTGACGCGGTCGGTATGTGGGGCGTTGAAGGAGGTGATGGCGGAGCTGGGATGTGAGCAGGCTATTTTCGTCAGCCGCTCCGACTCGACTTTGCGGGGGCACTACCCCTTGGAAACCGATGTGATGGCAGCGGAGCTGGGGCCCTTCGATGCTCATTTTCTGGTGCCGGCTTTTTTTGAAGGGGGGCGCATCACGCGGCAGAGCACCCATTACCTGCGGGTGGAGGGCCGCTGGATCCCGGTGCATGAGACGGAGTTTGCCCGCGACTCGGTGTTTGCCTACCACCACAGCTATTTGCCCGCTTATGTACAGGAGAAAACACAGGGGCGGATCCGGGCTGACCAAGTGGAGCGATTTACCCTGGAGCAGATTCGCTCTGGCTGTTTGCCGCGGCTGCTGGCCTTGCAGGGGAATATCTGCTGTGTAGTGGATGGAGAAACTCAAGCGGATCTGGATCGGTTTGCCCAAGATGTTTTGGCGGCAGCCTCTCAAGGCAAACGCTTTTTGTTTCGCAGTGCCGCCAGCCTCCTGACGGCTCTGGCCCAGTTGCCGCCACAACCCGTTCCCCCGGAACAGATGGGGCAGTTTGTTCGCTCCTCTCAACCGGGGGTGGTGATCGTGGGATCCCATGTGCAAAAGTCCAGCCAGCAGTTGGCCCGCCTTCTGCAGGAGCCTGAAACCCAAGGCATCGAGGTGGAGGTGAGGCGACTATTGGATCCCGACGCGGAGCTGCTGCCAGGGATCCTGGCCCAAGTTCACAGCGCCTACGAGAAGGGTCTGACGCCGGTGGTCTACACCAGCCGGGAGGAACTGACTTTTGAAAAGGGCTCCGTGGAAAGGCGCCTGGCTTTTGGACAGAAGGTTTCGCGGTTGTTGATGGGCGTGGTGCAGGGGTTGCCGCCGGGAATTGGCTACCTCATCAGCAAGGGTGGCATCACCTCCAACGACACCCTCAGCACTGGCCTCGACTTGCCGGCAGTGCGTTTGCTGGGGCAAATTTACCCAGGGATCTCGATGGTGATCACCCCGGCAGACCATCCCCGCTTTCCCAACCTGCCGGTGGTGTTGTTTCCGGGCAATGTCGGCGAGGTGGATACGCTGGTTTTGATTCATCGTCGCCTCAAAAGTCGGGGCTTGGTCTAGAGTGAAGTTCCTCCTGCCGATGGCTGAATTCGTCCCCCCGCCAGAAGCCCTGCCCACCTTGGATCGCTGGTGGGGATCCCTGCGGCAGCCGCAGGCGGAACTGCCCCCGGCAGTGGTTCACCCTTCTTCCGCTCGTTTGGGCAGCCAATCCTGGGATGCCGATGTGGTGATTGCCGGCGGCACCTTGGGGATCCTTCTGGGGGCGGCTTTGGCCAAGCGGGGCTGGCGGGTGATCCTGCTGGAGCGAGGGATCCTGCGGGGTCGGGAGCAGGAGTGGAACACCTCCCGGCAGGAATTGCAGGTGTTGCTGGAGCTGGAACTGCTCACCCCAAGGGAATGGGAGAAGGTGCAGGTGACCCATTATCCTGGCGGGCGTATTGGCTTTGGGGATGGCCCCAGTTGGTGGGTGGAAGGGGTGCTGAATGTGGGGGTGGATCCCGCTGGATTGCTGGAGCACTGCAAAGCCCACTTTTTGGAATGGGGTGGCCAATTGCGGGAAAATACTTGCTTTTTGGGTGCTGCTGTTCACCCGGATGGGATCGGCATCCAAACCAACACGGGATCCCTCACTGCCCAGTTGCTGGTGGATGCTATGGGGCATCGCTCCCCCCTCGTGGCCCAGGCTCGCCGAGGACAGCCGCCGGATAGCGTGTGTCTGGTGGTGGGATCCTGTGCCCAAGGGCTGCCAGACCAACCCAGCGGGGATCTCTTCTACAGCTTTACCCCGGCCCAGAATGGCTACCAGCCCTTTTGGGAAGCCTTCCCCGCCCGCGATGGGCGCACCACCTATCTGTTCACCTACTGCGACCGAGATCCGGAGCGGCCTAGTCTCCACACCCTCTGGCAAGATTACTGCCAGCTGTTGCCCGCCTATCAAGGGGTTGAGCTGACCCAGATCCACTGGGTGCGCAAGCTGTGCGGCGTTTTTCCCGCTTACCGCCGTAGCCCTCTGCAACTGCCCTGGGATCGCCTGTTGGCAGTGGGGGACAGCAGTGGCAGCCAGTCTCCCCTCAGCTTTGGCGGCTTTGGGGCAATGCTGCGCCACCTGGATCGCCTGCAACAAGGAATCCACGAGGCCCTTGCACAGCGGCAGTTGGATCGGGCGGCCCTGGTCTTGCTACAACCCTACCAGCCCAACTTGGCCGTGACCTGGCTCTTTCAGAAGGCCATGATCCCCCCTCTGCGGGAGAAAACCTGGGATCCCGATAGCATTAACCGCTTGTTGAGCAGGGTGTTTGAGGCCATGTTTGCCGCCGGCCCCCAGGTGGTGAAGCCCTTTTTGCAGGATGTGGTGCAGTTCGGCGGCTTGGCCCAGGCCCTGTGGGGGGCGATGAGTCGGGATCCTCGGTTGGTGGCCGGACTTTTGCCCCGGTTGGGGTTGCCGGAGTTGGTGGAATGGGCGGGCCACTTTGGCGCGCTTGGCCTCTTCGAGCTGCTGCAAAGGCTAACGGATCGCCCGGAGCTGGAAACCGACCCCCAAGACTACTTCTGGAAGCGGCGCCGCGAGGCTTGGCGCTACGGCTGCGGTCAAGATTACAAGTTATTTCCATAGTGATTCTGTAGATATTCTATCTGAAAATAGGGGCTTTGAACGAGCTTGAGACGTTCCCCTGACAATCTGCACCGCCGAGGCCCTAACTCGCAGTTTTTATCTCATTAGGAAGAGGAAAGTTGAGAGCCAAGGAGCGGTTGCACTACTGTAATTCAACATAGCTGCAATCAAGACACTCAAGAGATATCGAAACATTGTCAATGTGATCAAGCTCACCATTACGTTTCACGACGTTTGATATCCATAGTGGAAGAGTTGGGAATTCTTTATCCATCCACTCGTCAGTGTAGGAGTTAGCCATGGTTATTCTCGACTACAGCGATGCAGACAGTGGCTTCTGGGCTTCGACTCCTCAGGGTTTGGTGGAGGTGATCAAGTTTCAGAATCACTTCTACGCCCTTCGGCAAGTGTACAAACGCGCCCAAGACGCGATATCTGCCTGTCGCGCCGACATTGAAAGGGGATTTCTCAGCATTGTGGTGCAGTTTGAGAATCACGCGGAAGTGTGGGCTCAACTGTCGCCGGGCGTACCCGTGCAGTCCCAACCAGAGGCTGCTCCTACGGGCAACCCTGCCAAGCCCAAGCTGACCTATCGCGGCCAACCGGTGAGCAAACCTTCCCGAAATCCCAGCCTCGCCCGCAGGCCCTTGCCTGACTCCCTCTATTTCCGCGGCGCGAAGATCGGCTAGACCGTTTCCGTTTGCCAGGTCTGGAGCGGTCGAGATTTCCCTTCTGGCCGCAGCCATCTGCGTTAGCGGTGCAAAGCACCATAGAGGCCCACCCCATAGCCCAGTACCTCAACCGGATCCCCTTGGCTTTCTGCCGGCAGTTGGGATCCCTTTCCCAACCACTGGGCCTCGTGGCTATCCAAAAGCTTCTCCCAGGTGCCGCCGGGCCAATGGGCATAGGTGACCGCCTGATTGGGGCTGAAATTGAAAAGGGCAAGCAAAGCCTGGGATCCCTGGCGGCGGTGCAGAGCTAGGCCAGAGTTGGAAAAGAGCTCCACTTCCACCCCGTCCCGCTCCAAGTGCTGGAGAGCCGGTTGGGTTTTGCGCAGCCGGATCAGGGTCTGGTACCACTTCCAGAGAACCTGGTGGTGACCGGCCTTTTTCAACTCCCAATTCAGCTTGGAGCGCAAGAAAGTCTCTTCAGCTTGGGGATCCGGCGGCTCTCCCTGCCAGGCAAAGGCGCTGAACTCGCGGCGGCGTCCCTGTCGTACCGCTTCCACCAAATCGGGATCCCCGTGGCTGACAAAATACAGAAAGGGGGCCACCTCCCCGTATTCTTCCCCCATAAACAGCAGCGGCAGCATGGGGGCCAACAGCAGGGCAGCGGCAGCCAACTTGAGGCCCTCGAAAGAGGTGAGCTGGCTGAGGCGCTCTCCCAACATGCGGTTGCCGATTTGATCGTGGTTTTGGATGCAGACCACAAACTGGGATCCTGGCCGTCCGGCGGCGGAGTTGCCGTAACGCCTGGCGCGGTAGCGGGAGTATTGGCCGGAAAAGACGTAGCTTTCCCGGTAGGACTTGGCCAGTTGCTCCAATTGGCCAAAATCCTGGTAGTAGCCCACTGTTTCGCCGGTGAGCAGGGTGTGAACCGAGTGGTGAAAGTCGTCGCACCACTGCCCATCTAGACCGTAGCCCCCTTGCTCTCTGGGGGTGATGAGGCGGACATCGTTGAGGTCGCTTTCGGCAATGAGAACCCTGGGCCGGCCAGTACGAGCTTCCAGGGCATCCACCCGCTCCGCCAGCTCCTGCAAGAAGGGGTAGGCGCTGAAGTCGTAGATGGCATGCACCGCGTCCAGCCGCAGCCCATCGAGATGAAACTCCTCCAGCCAGTACTCGGCGTTTTGTAGGAAAAACTCTCGCACGCCGTCAGAATAGCGGTCGTCGAAGTTGAGGGCATCCCCCCAAGGGGTGTGGTACTTGTCGGTGAAGTAGGGGCCAAAATCCCGCAGGTAGTTCCCCTCCGGCCCCAGGTGGTTGTAGACCACGTCCAAGATGACGGCCAAGCCCAGTTGGTGGCAGGCGTTCACCAGGGCTTTCAGATCTTCAGCTCCCCCATAGGCGGTCTGCACCGCGTAGGGATAAACACCGTCGTAGCCCCAGTTGCGTCCCCCCGGGCATTGGGCCACCGGCATCAGCTCCAGCACATTCACCCCCAACTCTACCAATTCCGGCAGGCGAGGGATCAGGGCGGCAAAGGTGCCCTCAGGGGTAAAGGTGCCCACATGCAGCTCGTAGAGGATCCACTGGGGCAGCGGGATCCCCTTCCACCCTTGATCCTGCCAGTCGAAGCGGGGATCCACCACCCGCGAGGGGCCATGAACGCCATGCGGTTGACAGCGGGAGGCCGGGTCTGGTCGCTCCACTACCCCTGCCTGGGTGTGCAGACGGTAGAGATAGTCCACCGGCCCAGGCGGGATCCCGTCCACCTCTGCCTGCCAATAGCCCTGGTCATCTCGGGCCAGGGGAAGGCATCCCTCAACAGGGGTGAGCAGCTTCAGCTCCACCCGTTCAAGCAGAGGCGCCCATACGGAAAAACGATAGCGACCTTGGCCCAGGGGATAGGCCCCAATTCGCCCGATCTCTGCGTGTTGCAAGGGAGTGGAGAAAAGGTGTGGCACGAAACTCACCCGGAAAACCCGGCTTCTACTATAGCGGGGCTTGATCCCAAGAGTCCTCAGAGTGGGTTCTCGGCTCCTCCCTCTGCCATAGTGGAATGGGTCTCCAGCGATTAGGTCTTATGCTCAACTATCCCCCCAGCTATCCCGATCCCACTGTTGTGGACATCTACCACGGGCAGCCGGTGCCGGATCCCTACCGCTGGCTGGAGGATCTGGACTCAGAGCAGACGCGGGCCTGGATCGAAGCACAAAACCAACTCACCTTCGACTACCTGAGACAAATCCCGGCACGGCAACGGCTGCTGGAGCGCCTGACGCAGTTGTGGAACTACGAAAGATACAGCCAGCCCTTCAAAGAGGGCAACCGCTACTTCTATTTCAAGAACGACGGCCTGCAAAACCAAAGTGTTCTCTATACCCAAGAAAGCCTGGAGGCTGAGGCCAGGGTCTTGCTGGATCCCAACACCTTCTCCGAAGACGGTACGGTGGCTCTATCGGGCATTGCCATCAGCCGTGATGGGCGGTATCTGGCCTATGGTCTCTCCCGCTCCGGCTCCGACTGGCAAGAATGGAAGGTGCGGGACATCGAAACCGGCGAGGATTTGCCGGATCACCTCCGCTGGGTCAAGTTTTCCGGGGCGAGCTGGACGCTGGATGGGCAAGGATTTTTCTACAGCCGCTACGACGAACCGGCCCCCGGCAGCGAATACGAAAGCGTCAACTACTTTCAAAAGCTCTACTACCACCGCCTGGGCACTCCCCAGTCGCAAGATACCTTGGTCTATCACCGCCCCGACCAAAAGGAATGGGGGTTTGCCGGCGGGGTTACGGAAGATGGTGATTACTTGATCATCTCCGTCTGGCGGGGTACGGATCCCAAGAATCTCATCTTCTACAAAGACCTGCGGGATCCCCAGTCCCCCGTGGTGGAGCTCATCCGCGAGTTTGAGGCGGAGTACAGCTTTATCGGCAACGATGGATCCCGATTTTGGCTGCTCACCGATCGGGGTGCTCCCCGCCGGCGGGTGGTGGCCGTTGACCTCCAGCAGCTTGAGCAGTTGCAAGAGGTGATCCCTCAGGCGGAAGAAACCCTGCAAGGGATCAGCTTGATCCACAATCAGTTGGTGGCCTTCTACCTCAAAGATGCCCACACCCAGATCAAAAGGTTTGCCTTGGATGGCCACTTTCTGGGAGAGATTCCCTTGCCGGGGCTGGGATCGGCGGGCGGTTTTGGCGGCAAGCGCCGCGACACAGAAACTTTCTACACCTTCACCAGCTTCACCACCCCTCCCACCATCTACCGCTACGATTTCACCACCGGCACCAGCACCCTCTTTCGCCAGCCGCAGGTGGACTTTGACCCCAGCGCCTACGAGGTCAAACAGATTTTTTACACCAGCCGAGATGGCACGCGGGTGCCGATGTTCATCACCCACAAGAAGGGCCTGGAGCTGACCGGATCCCATCCCACGCTGCTGTACGGCTATGGCGGCTTTGGCATCTCCCTCACCCCCAGCTTCTCGGTAAGCCTGGTGGCCTGGCTGGAAATGGGCGGCGTCTATGCCCAGCCCAACCTGCGGGGCGGCGGCGAGTATGGGGAAGAGTGGCACCAAGCGGGCACCAAGCTCAACAAACAGAACGTGTTCGACGACTTTATTGCTGCTGCCGAGTGGCTGATTGCCCATGGCTACACCAACCCCTCCCAGTTGGCCATCTCCGGTGGCAGCAATGGCGGCCTGTTGGTGGGGGCCTGCATGACCCAAAGGCCGGATCTGTTCGCGGCGGCTCTACCGGCGGTGGGGGTGATGGACATGCTGCGCTTTCATAAGTTCACCATCGGCTGGGCCTGGATCTCCGAGTACGGATCCCCGGAGAACCCGGAGGAATTCAAGGCCCTCTACGCCTATTCCCCTCTGCACAACCTCAAGCCCGGCACCGCCTACCCCGCCACCCTGATCACCACCGCAGATCACGACGACCGGGTGGTGCCCGCCCACAGCTTTAAGTTTGCCGCTGCCCTCCAGGCTGCCCAAGGGGGATCCCAGCCGGTGCTCATCCGCATCGAAACCAAGGCAGGGCACGGGGCCGGCAAGCCCACTACCAAGCTGATCGAGGAAGCTGCCGACCGCTGGGCCTTTTTGGTGCAGGTGTTAGGGAGGAACGAGACGAAAAGTTAGCGAGCTTTGGGGCCCAGGCCCACCCGACCGGCATACACTGCCGCTTCCCCTAGCTCGTCTTCGATGCGCAGCAGTTGGTTGTACTTGGCAATGCGCTCGCTGCGACAAAGGGATCCGGTTTTGATCTGCCCGGCACGGGTGGCCACCGCCAGATCGGCGATGGTGGTATCCTCGGTTTCGCCGGAGCGGTGGCTGATTACAGAGCGAAAACCCGCCTGGCCAGCCAGTTGAATGGCCGAGACGGTCTCCGTCAGGGTGCCGATCTGGTTGAGCTTGATCAAAATGGCGTTGGCGGCGGCGCTGTCGATGCCCTTCTGCAGGCGGGTTAGGTTGGTTACAAACAGGTCATCCCCCACCAGTTGCACTCGGGATCCCAGTTGAGCGGTCATGGCTTGCCAGCCGGCCCAGTCTTCCTCCGCCAGCCCATCTTCAATGGAGAGGATGGGATAGCTGGCCAGCAGTTGCTCGTAGTAAGCCACCATCTCAGCCGCGCTGCGGGCTTGGCCCTCAAAGTGATATTGCCCATCCTGCAGCAGCTCGTTGGCAGCCACATCCAAGGCCAAGGCGATATCTGCTCCCGGTTTGTAGCCTGCCTGTTCAATAGCCGTCATCAGCAGATCCAAAGCCGCCGCATTGGAGTCGAGATCAGGAGCAAACCCCCCTTCATCCCCCACACCGGTGGACAGCCCCTTCTGCTGCAGCACTTGTTTTAGTACCGCAAACACCTCAGCCCCGTAGCGCAGCGCCTCGCGAAAGCTGGCCGCTCCAATGGGCACAAGCATAAATTCTTGAATATCGACGTTGTTGTCGGCGTGGGCGCCGCCGTTGAGCACGTTCATCAGCGGCACCGGCAGCAGGTTGGCAAAGGGCCCCCCCAGATATTTGTAAAGAGGCAAGCCCACTGCTTCCGCAGCCGCTTTGGCTGTCGCCAGAGAAACTGCCAAAATAGCGTTGGCCCCCAGGCGGGACTTGTTGGGGGTGCCGTCCAGGTCGATCAGCAACTGGTCAATACGGGCTTGGTTGAGGGCATCTTCTCCCTGCAGCTCCGACTGGATGGGGCCAAGGATGTTTTCCACCGCCCTCAGCACACCCTTACCGCCGTAGCGTTTGGGATCCCCGTCCCGCAGCTCGTGGGCCTCGAAGGTGCCGGTCGAAGCACCGCTGGGAACCTGCGCCAAGCCCGTTGCCCCATTGGCTAGACCCACCAGGGCTTCTAGGGTGGGACGCCCTCGCGAGTCGAGGATCTCATGGGCGGTAATCCACTCGATGGCTGTTTCCACAGTTACACCTCAGCAATTGGCTAGATAGCTCTGGCCAAAGCCAGATCCCCCCATAGACTAGTAGGTTTTTGCCCGCGATCCGGTCAGCTTCCAGAAAACTTTAAGTCTGTCCTTCGGGCACAGAGATTCTTCAAGGCTGCAGCAGTAGATTGAACATAGGCCGGCCAGAGCTTCAACCAGCCGTCGAGCGGGGTTTGCCTGGGCAAGGTGCTGCTCAGGAAGTGTTCTCCTCTTCCTTCTAGGCAAAGCGATGGCTCAGCCGCATCGGGTCGTGTACGGTGATCTTCTTCTTGTGAATGGAGATGTACTTCTTCTTGCGCAGCTCTCCCAACAGGCGGGTGATGGTGACGCGGGTTGAGCCAATGGCCTCGGCAATGGCCTGGTGAGACAGCTTGAGATCGATGGTGACCCCATCTGGGCCAGGCACCCCGAAATCGCGACAGAGAATCAACAAAAAGCTGACCAAACGGGATCCCATGTCGCGATGAGCCAGCGTCTCGATCATCATCTCCGTTTGCAAGATACGAGACGACAGGCTTTTAACCAGCAACATGGCCAGTTCGGCGTTCTCCTGTAGGGATTTCTCCACCTGCTCGATCGGTAGAGAGAGTAACTCGGTAGGTGTAAAAGCCACCGAGTGATAAAAGCGGTCGGAGCGCTGTCCCGTGATAAAGGAGAGCACGCCGAAGATGCTGTTTTCGCGCAGGAGGGCAACGGTGATTTCCTCTCCCATTTCGTAGACCCGCGAGAGCTTAACGGCTCCCTTTACCAAAAAGTAAACCCGCTCCGCCGGATCCCCTGGAAAAAAAATGGTCTTCCCGCGCTCGAACGTTTCGATAACCGGAGGATGGTGAGGGCCTCCCAATTGCTTGAAGGCTGTGATCAGAGATTTTTCCGCTACGGCCACCGCCATACTCATCAACCTTTTAAGGTCAGTTTATACCTAAGATCAACCTACTAAGATCAATCTAGAAGCATTAGGCTAGGTTGCAACCCATTGACTTCAGAATCTACGAGGATACCAAGATTTACCCTAAAGTAGAAGGTTCTGCCTAGGTATCTTTGTAGCACGCGCTACATTTTTAAGTCTCGTTGCTGCTCTCCAGCCAAAGGCAGAGGTTAGGATAGGAGCCATTGCCGCTGGGGGCTGCGCCAGCCCTTGGCAGTAGAGGGTAGGGTGGGTTCTATGGGGATCCCAGAGGTTATCGTTTCTGCACCTTCTCAACTGAGCCGCCAGCATTTCACAGTGCGGATGCCGGATCCGGCCAATCACCTGCTGGAGGTGGAACTGCAGATCCAAGAGGTGGATCCAGAGGTGCCTTTGCGGCTGCGACTGCCGGTGTGGACGCCGGGATCCTACTTGGTGCGGGAGTATGCCCGTCATGTGCAGGAGTTTCAGGCGGCAACTGAGCAAGGGATCCCTTTGGCCTGGCGGAAGGTGGATAAGAATACCTGGCAAATCGATCCGCCGGGTTCTTCTGCTGTGAAGGTGTGCTATCGGGTCTATGCCTATGAGCTGACGGTGCGCACGAACCATCTGGATTTGACCCACGCCTATTTCAACGGGGCAGCGCTCTTCCTCTACGTGCCCGGTCGCGAGCGGGAACCCTACACTTTGACGGTGATCCCCCCCAAGCCGGATTGGCACATCGCCACCAGTTTGCGGCCCTTGACCTCTCCTTCTGAGGATCCCACTTCCGGCCAGTCTTTTGTGGCGGAAGACTACGACGAGCTGGTGGATAGCCCGGTGGAGGTGGGCCTGCATCGGATGCAATCGTTTGAGGTGGAAGGGATCCCGCATTACTTTGTGGTTTGGGGGGCGGGCACTCTGGATGTGGAGCGGGCTGTCGCTGATGCTAAGGCGATTGTCAAAACCACAGCCGCGTTTTTCGGTGGGCTACCCTACGACCGCTACTGGTTCATTGTGCATTTGTCGCCGGGAGGATTTGGTGGCCTTGAGCACAAGTACAGCACCACCCTTCTTTACTCTGGGCTGGAGCTGCATCAGCCGGAGTCCTATCGGCGCTTTTTGTCTTTGCTGGCCCACGAGTTGTTTCATGCCTGGAATGTCAAGCGTCTGCGTCCGCTGGCATTGGAAAAGATCGACTACAACCAAGAAAACTATCTGGAATGCCTGTGGTTTTGTGAGGGAGCGACCAGCTACTACGAAAATGTCATCTTGTTGAGGGCAGGGATCCTCAGTGCCGGCGATTTTTTAAAAGTTCTTTCCGAACAGATTGGTCGCTTGCAGCGTACTCCGGGCCGGGCCGTGCAATCGCTGCGGGAATCCAGCTTCGACACCTGGATCAAACTCTACCGCCCCCACGAAAACACCCTCAACAGCCAGGTTTCTTATTACTTAAAGGGGGCTTTGGTCTGTTGGCTGCTGGATCTGCACATCCGTCACCTTTCCGGCGGTCAGGGATCCCTGGATACAGCTTTGCAGGATCTGTGGCAGCGCTTTGGTCGGTCAGGGAAGGGCTACAGCGACCAAGACTTGCGGGAGGCGTTTGAGCGGGCAGCCGGTGCCGATCTTGGCCGGTTTTTCGCAGCCTATGTGGAAGGCACGGAAGAGCTAGACTACAACACTTACCTACACCCCTTTGGCCTCACCCTTAAAGCCCACTTCAGCCGCCCCAACCCCATCCCATACCTGGGCCTCAATTTCAACGGCGAGGGCAATCGCATCAGCGCAGTAGAGATGGGATCCCCGGCGCAAAAAGCGGGCATCTGGGCCGGCGATGAGCTGGTGGCCCTGGATGGGTTCAGGGTGAGCGCTGCCAACTTGGCGGAACGCTTGACGGCCTATCAGCCCCACCAGATCATTTGTTTGAGCGTTTTTCAAGCCGATCAGTTGAAACATTTCTGGATCCCGTTGGATCCCCCTCGGCCCGATGTCTACACGTTGGAGGTGTTGCCTGAACTGACTCCTGCTCAAGAAGCCCTTCAGCAAGGCTGGCTGGGATCCCTTGTCGGCGCCCAGCTTCGGTCAGAGGCAGGTCCCCATCTGCTTGAAAATTCACCTATCTCCTCCTAGAATGTTGAGGCAAGCAGGTAATCAAGCAGGTAATCCAGTTAACTGGAAAGAGAAGTAACAGCAGCAGAGGACAGGAGTATCTGATGGACTTAGTTTTGGTTTTATTGATTGGGGCAGCTGTTGGTTTCTCGGTAGGCATTTACGTTGCTCGCCAGTATGGGGCCAGTCCTAAACTGGAAATCTGGAAACGAGAGATTATCAGAGATATATCTTCGCAGCTAAGCCAACACAGCCAAAAACTCAACGACCCGGACAAAGCACTCATCAAGTTGAGCGAAGGATTGGTAGACAAGATTTCTCAAAAGTTACAGGAAAAGTTACAGGCCGTCCAAGCTACCCTTGAAGAGTTTAAATTTCGCCTTGCTGACAACCAGCAAAGCTTGCTACAGGACTGGGGCAGAGACTTTCTACAAGCTATATCTGTAAAGTTGGCCGAACATGGCCGGCAACTGAACAATCAGCTAGCCATTCTGGAAAACCTAGTGGAAGAGGCCAAAGATATTTATCGGCAACTACGGGTTACTATTCAAAGTTCTCATGGATCCGAGATATGCCCAACTGCAAATCAGGACTCCCAGAATGAGCAGGTTACTCAGGTCATTGGTAAAGCACCAGATCCTGAGACACCAGACGAAGTACTAAGAGACAAGGATGGGACAGCTACTGTTGATATATCAAAGATAGAGTCGTTCTTAAACTCAAAAAACATAAAGATAAAAAGCATAGCTGCGGAAGAAAAAGAGGAAAAGCTAGATCAAATAGCTGCCTTTATGGGCAGCCGATACTCTTTTATCAAGAGATTTTATGGAATGGTTAAATCAAACATGAAGAGCGGCAGTTCTTTCTCCCTAAACCTTAGAGACGAACCTCCACAAGTAGTCAGTTCAACTTGCCAAGTTGCTAAGGAGTTACACGACATCGCATTTTTGGAAGAGTACAGATACTCTAAGGCGCCCAGATGCCTTTTGGTAGCGAGACCCAGTAGGTCGCCTCAGGCGCTGAATTTTCTGGCAGGGAACTGGCTGGAAAGATATGTTAGGGGCACGCTGATCCGCCTTGTTGCGGCTCACACCGAAAAGATCAGTTTCTCTTACGTCGTGAATGCCCAAGTTACTTTATCGAATAGAGCCGATTTTGAGATGGATCTTTTCTTCCATATCAATGATAAATTCTACTGGGTGGAATCGAGGACAGGTGGGTACCAAGATAAAATACAAAAATACTCCAGAATCGCTGATGAACTCGGTCTTCAGGAAAGCCAAGCTTTCATAGTTTTAACTGATGTTAGTCAAGATACAAAAAGTAGTCTATCTTCCCTCTATCACCTGTCAGTGATTGGCGTCGATGAGGTTGAGTCTACCTTTGATGGGATCCTGAAAAGCCATCTCTGAAAGTCTGAAAAAGTCCCCAAGAGCATCGGCTCAGGCCACAATCTTGACGGCTTGCTCCATACACCACCAGGGATCCTCCGCAAAAGCTGGCATGGGAGTGCTGCCTGCTTTGCCCAGAATGGCCAGCCGGACTTCCCGATCCAGGCGGGATCCGGCCCCGTAGGGATCTTCTGAGGGAGGTTCCAGCCGTTGCCCCAGAGGGGGCATCACCATAATGCCTGGCTGCATGCTGGTGCTGCTGACCCAGATTTTGAAGCGATCCACCGCTACGTCTGTTCCTTCTGGCAGCTGCATCTGCAGCAGGTAGCGGGGGCCAGAGCCAATCAGCAGGCTCTCGTTGGGGCGTAAACGGGCAGGCAGATCTGGTTGATAGGGGTAAACCAAATCCACGCTGTACCGCCGCTCGTCAAAGACGGTGACATAAACATGCACTGGAGTGGGGGCTCTGTTTCTCAAGGCAATGGCCAGGTTGCGGCCTGCTTGGATTTGCACTTTCCCTTGGGGATCCCGCGGCAGAGGGCTCACTTCGGCAGGGGCAGAGCTGCTGGCCGGGGTTTCCAGTTGGAGAAATTCCACTTCCAAGATGCTGCTCAGCGCATCGCTGGGAGGTTGCAGATTCAAGAGGTTGCCGAAAGCGGCCACGTGCTCCAACAGCCGCACCAGCTTGCGAGGCAGGGCCTGTAGCTTTTTCACCGGGATCCGGAAGGCCGCCAGAGCCACCTCTTCCCCCCGACGGTAAAAGTGATAAATGGCATCGGGCAACAGCTCTACCCGCAAGTCTGCTGCTTCCGGATCTGTGTAGGCCAGAAGCGGTGAGGCCGGCAAAGCCGCCAGCAAATTGGCAACAGGCATTTGGATCTGACTGGGATCCGCACAGGTGAAAGCCACCCGCAACGGCTGGAATCGGACAGAGGACATGGGGAAAACCTGGAACGGACTCTGCCGTATTCTCCTGCTCTGAGGCTGCCAGGCAAGCAAGCCAAGCTCTATATTACCTGCTCATTACCTGCTCAGTTCTCTCGACTGGGCTGTGGCCAAGTCAGCTCTCGGCCAACAGACTCCCAACAGGCCATAGCTCCGTAATCAAACTTAACACCAAAGGCAAATGGAACCATTGGGAAACTATCCCGGATCCCATCTGCAAATGATCTCTTAATGGTCTATTCTTGATCCTGTTGTCGGGTTTGTGGCTGGAGTGGAGCCCACCTCTCCTCTTTCTAGGCTGATCTACGGAGAACCATGTTTAGCAAAGCTTTTTCTTTTCAGAAGGTGTTTGCGCCAGCGCGTCGTCGGTTGCTTGTCCTGCTGTTGGCTGCGTTGATGGCTGGGTTTGGCTGGGGTCTGGCTCCAGTGTTTGCAGCTAGGGATATTCCTGCAGTGGCTCTGTCGCCAACTGAGTCTATTACCTTTACCGAAGCCCAGTTGGCCAAAGGGAAGAAGCTATTCAACACCGCATGCGCCCAGTGCCATGTGGGCGGCCAGACCTATCCCAACCCGGATGTGAGCTTGAAGCTTTCGGATCTGGAGGGGGCAACTCCCCCACGGGATAATGTGCTGGCGATTGTGGATTACATCAAGAATCCAGTCACCTATGACGGGGTGGAGTCTCTGTTGGAGTATCACCCCAACACCCAGCTCACCAGTGAGTATCCACGTCTGCGCAACCTCACCGACGAGGATCTGAAGCTGATTGCGGGCTACATTCTGGTGCAGGCCAAGACCGTTCCCGGCTGGGGTGGTACCAAGAACGAAAGCCACAGCGACCTATCAGCCTATCTCTAATGCCGCATCTGGATCAGAAGTTGCCTATGAGATGGCGGATCCCGTCTCGCCTCTGGGCCTGGGTCGGGATCCTAGCTTTGTTGTGGCTGGGGCTGGCCAGTCCGGTGGCTGCCCGCATTGATCCTTACGTGAACCAGTATTTGCGGGTGAGTGGCCCTGTGGAATTGCCTCTAGATGCCGCAGGGCATACCCTCACCTTTACCCCAGAGCAGCTCACGGACGGCAAAAATCGTTTTCAGTCCGCCTGTTTGAATTGTCATGTGGGCGGTGCCACTTTGCCGGCTCCCAACATTTCCCTCTCTTTGAAGGACTTGCGCGGTGCCACTCCACCCCGAGATACCCTTCAAGCCTTGATGGAGTACCAGCGGGATCCCCGTAGCTACGATGGCTCGGATTCTATCTATGAATGACGTCCTGTGCCCCCTTCCTGGATGGACAACGAAGCCCTAAGAAATCTGGCTGCCTTTATTCGTTGAAGACCTTTCCGTATAGTCCAGCCATCCGGTGAATAAACTCCAACTGGCATCGCGAATGGCCTTGGCCAAGTGGTGGTTCCTCACCAAGTTGCGCACCGGCAAGTCCTCATACGCCACAATGTCGTGAGACAAAGCGCTCCGCGTCGCCGTAGGCGAGTACCACGCACCGGGTCACCTTGATGACACAGTCTCTGCGCTGGCGCTGGACTTTGAGATGCACCTTGCCCAGTCGCTTCCTCTGCTTTGGGTGGTTCTTAGATTGGGGTTTGATCCCCTTCCTATACTTCCGACTTAACCTCCGCTGGTGTCGCTTCAACCTCCTCTTGGCACGACGCAAGAATTTGGGGCACTCTACCTTGTTAGTGCATCAAGCCCACATCCAGCCCCGCCACCTGGCCGGTGGACTCCACCTGCTCCTGACGCTCCACGTCCAGGCAGAACTGGGCGTAGTAGCCATCGGCTCTCCGCACCACCCGCACCGGTTGATTTTCAGGGTGAGGATGTCCTGCCGCACCTCGCCGTTGCAATACAGAGCAAAGGTGCCTGCTTGGAAGCCATCTGTGAAGGTGAGGGACATCCTATCTGCTGCCAGCTTCCAGCCGGAGACTTTGTACTCCACAGAGCGACAGTGTTTCTGGAACTGGGGACAGCCTTTTTGGGCTTCCTGGTTCTGGCAGCGGCGGTAGAAGGTGGAGATGGCAGACCAAGCTCGCTCCGCGCTGGCTTGTCGGGCAGAGGAGTTAAGCTTCTGGGCGAAGGGGAACTCTCTGGCCAAGTTCTTGCAGAGGGCATAGAGGGCAGCTCTGCCAACCCCCTGGTTATCCATCCAGTGGCGCAGGCATTTGTTGCGGATAAACTGGGCAGTGCGGATGGCCTCGTCCAAGGCTTGGTACTGCTGGGCTGTGCCGTTGAGGAGCTTGGCTTCTGGAACGCGCATGGGCACACTTTAGCGCAGGTCTAACGAGATAAAAGTCGTCCTAGAAGGGCAGGGCTTTAAACCCAGTTTTTTGGTAATCGGTGGATGCCGATCTGTAATCCAACGGCTGCTCGAACTCCCTCAGGGCTTCATTCAAGATGGATCCGACTGCCCCACTGGCCGATACGATCGCTGCCATTGCCACTGCGGTAGTGCCTGAACAGGGCAGTGTGGGGATTGTGCGCCTTTCCGGGTCACGAGCCCTTCCCATTGTCCAAGCCATCTTCACCCCTGCCCGCCGCAGCGCAGTCTGGGAGAGCCATCGGCTCCTCTACGGCTGGATCCGCGACGAGAAAGGCCAAATCCTAGACGAAGCGCTGGCCGTTTGGATGCAGGCCCCCCGTTCTTACACCCGCGAAGATGTGACAGAGCTGCATTGCCACGGTGGCATCATGGTGGTTCAGGCCACGTTGCAACAATGCCTGCGGCAGGGGGCGCGGCTGGCTCAGCCGGGGGAGTTTAGCCTGCGCGCTTTTCTGAATGGCCGCATTGACCTCACCCAGGCCGAGAGTGTGGCCGATCTGGTGGCGGCCCGCTCCCCTCAGGCGGCCCGGATGGCCCTAGCAGGCTTGCAGGGTAAGTTAGGGGGATCCATTCGCGCCCTGCGCCAGGAGCTGCTGGGTTTGTTGGCAGAAATTGAGGCTCGCCTCGACTTTGAAGAGGATCTGCCCCCCTTGGATGTTGCCGCTTGGCAGGCCCGGCTCCAAGCTATTCAAGCCCAGATGCAAGCCCTGCTGGCCACGGCAGAACGGGGACAACTGCTGCGCACCGGGGTGAAGGTGGCCATTGTCGGGAGGCCCAATGTGGGCAAGTCCAGCCTGCTCAATGCTTGGTCAGGACAGGATCGGGCCATCGTCACCGATCTGCCCGGCACCACCCGCGACGTGGTGGAATCCCACCTGGTGGTGAAAGGGATCCCCGTTCAACTGCTGGACACTGCCGGCATCCGCGCCACCGAAGATCCGGTGGAACGGCTGGGGGTGGAGCGCTCCCAACGCCTAGCCCAGGCTGCCGATGTGCTGGTGCTGGTCATCGACGCCCAAGCGGGCTGGACGGCTGCCGACGCCGCCATCTACGAGTCGATCCGCCATCGCCCCCTCATCCTGGTGATCAACAAAACCGACCTCGCCCCGCCAGAGGGGATCCCTCTCCCCCCCGAGATTGCCCACCGCGTCCCCGCCGTTGCCGCCCAAGGGAAAGGGATCCCGGAGCTGGAAAAAGCCCTGGAGCAGCTTGTCACCCAGGGACGTCCCCAGCCCAATCTGGAGATAAGCCTGAACCAGCGGCAGGCCGCTGCCCTCCAACAAGCCCAAGCCAGCCTGGAACAGGTGGGGCAGGCCATCCAAGCTCAGCTCCCCCTGGACTTTTGGAGCATCGACCTACGGGGCGCCCTGCATGCCCTTGGCCAGATCACTGGCGAGGAGATCTCGGAATCAGTGCTGGATCAGATTTTCAGCCGCTTCTGCATCGGTAAGTAGCTCTCCTAACTCATACTCATTTTGAGTTTGTGTTACTATGGGCTCAGTTGGGAAGCCGAAGCGGATCCCCGATAATGGAAACACAGTTAGGAGGTTGGCCATGGTTACCGCCGAGAAAACCCGTCTCTACCCCACCCAGATCGATTTGCCAGCAGAGGCTCGCGCGCAACTGGTGGAGCTGCTCAACCAGTCCTTGGCAGACACGTTGGATCTGAAGACGCAGGTGAAACAGGCCCACTGGAACGTTAAAGGCATGCACTTCATCGCCTTGCACGAGATGTTCGACACTTTTGCCAGCACCCTGGAAAACTACGTGGACATGCTGGCGGAACGGGTTACGGCGCTGGGGGGCATCGCCCGCGGCACGGCTCGCATCGTTGCCCAAACCTCCACCTTGCCGGAGTACGATCTGGCCGCTGAAGAGGGTCGGGATCACCTGCAGGCTTTGGCAGCCCGTTACGCTCAATATGCAGCTTCCGTCCGCCGCAACATTGACCGCACCACCGAACTGGGGGATGCCGACACAGCAGACCTGTTCACCGAGATCTCGCGCCAGATCGACAAAGATCTTTGGTTCATCGAGGCTCACCTGCAGGCGTGACGCCAGCGAGGCCAGTCACAGGCAAGTGGATCAAGCAAAATGGGCGTTAACGTTCCCCTCCTGTATTTGGTGGCTCTGGCCAGTATCCTCGGCGTGGCGGGCTTCTTTGTCCTGCGGGAGGTGCTGCGGGTACGGGCCCAGGAAAAGGTCATCCGTGAGCTGCAGCCCCGCCTGAGCAAAGGCAAGGGATCCCCGCAGGAGCACTACGAGTTGGGCAGCGTCTATTTGCAAAAAGGCCTCTACGACCAGGCGGTTGCCCAGCTTAAAAAAGCCCTAGAAGTGGCCGGGGAGAACATTCCCCCCGTCTGCAACGCCCTCGGTTTTGCCTACTTCAGCCAGGGGCAGTACGACTTGGCCATCCGTTACTACAAGGATGCCGTGGCTGCGGATCCCGGTTATGTAACTGCTTGGAACAATCTGGCCCATGCCTATGAGAAGAAAAATCTCTATGGCCCAAGCCTGGAAGCTTACGAAACTGCCCTGAAGTTGGATCCCCGAAATGCCATTGCTAAGCGGCGCTCGGAGTCTCTGCGCAAACGGTTGCAGCCCAGCCCCTGAGGATCCCATCTGCAATTCCATCCGCAGAAATACTCTTGACCGCGGCACAGTTGTGCATAGGGGTTGGCGCTAAAGACTCCATCCTGCCTCTATAGGCACCTCCTTATCCTCTCAAAAGAAGATTGAAATATTGAAATCTTGAGCGTAAATGTAAGATCCGGTATCGTGTTGCCTGGGCTGGTATTATGTCTTCAATAAAATGAGAGGCCATTTCATGGATTCGCAATCGGTAGCACCTGTGGTTTTGGTGATCCTGGATGGCTGGGGTTATCGGGATGCTCTCGATGGCAACGCGGTGCTGGCTGCGGAAACCCCTGTCCTGGATAGCCTTTGGGCTGCCTATCCCCACACCCTGCTGCAAGCTTCGGGTCGGGCCGTGGGCCTGCCGGCAGGACAGATGGGCAACTCTGAAGTCGGGCACCTGACCTTGGGGGCAGGGCGGGTGGTGCCGCAGGAATTGGTGCGCATCAGCGACGCGATAGAGACAGGATCCCTCTTCCAGGATCCCTTGTTGATGCAAGTTTGTCGCCAGCTCAGAGAGCGAGGGGGCCGTTTTCACTTCGTTGGCCTTTGCTCCGAGGGGGGGGTTCACTCCCACATCGACCATCTCTATGGGTTGCTCAAGCTGGCGGCCCAGGCTGAGATTCCGGCCTATGTCCACGCCATCACCGATGGCCGCGACACCTTGCCCCGCGATGGTGCCAGGGTTCTGGCCGCCCTGGAAAAAGAGCTGCAATGGCTGGGCAATGGCGTCATCGCCACCCTGAGCGGACGCTACTACGCCATGGATCGGGATCGCCGTTGGGAGCGCACCCAAAAGGCCTACGAGATCATGACCCAAGACGGCCCTGGCCGTGGACAAAGCGCCGCGGAGGTGATGGAAGCTTTCTATGCCCAGGATCTCACAGACGAGTTCATCCCGCCCACCCGCCTGGCTCCGGGGGCTGTGCAGCCGGGAGATGCGGTGCTTTTCTTCAACTTCCGCCCAGATCGCGCCCGCCAACTTACCCAAGCCTTTGTCTGCCCAGACTTTTCGGGTTTTCAACGCCCCTTGCTGCCGGCTCTCACCTTCATCACCATGACTCAGTACGAGGCGGATCTGCCGGTGCAGGTGCTGTTCAAGCCCCAGAACCTGAATCACCTGCTGGGCCAAGTGGTGAGCGAGGCCGGCCTCAAGCAATTGCGCATTGCCGAGACGGAAAAATACGCCCATGTCACCTACTTCTTCAACGGCGGCATCGAGCAGCCCTTCCCCGGCGAAGATCGCATCCTGGTGCAAAGCCCGCTGGTGACCACCTACGACCAGGCGCCGGAGATGTCGGCAGTGGAAGTGACCGACAAGGCGATAGAGGCCATCGCCCGCCGCGAATACAGCCTCGTGGTGCTCAACTATGCCAACCTCGACATGGTAGGTCACACTGGCAACTACGAAGCCACCATCCGCGCCCTGGAAACGGTGGATCGCTGTTTGGGCCGGCTGCTGGCGGCAGTGGTAGATGCGGGAGGCACTACTTTGATCCTGGGGGATCATGGCAATGCAGAGCTGATGTGGGATGAGAACGGCAACCCCTGGACGGCCCACACCACCAACCCCGTTCCCTGCATTCTGGTGGAGGGGGAAAGGCGCAAAATCCCCGGCTGTGGCGGCGATGTCAAGTTGCGCTCCAACGGCACTTTGGCTGATGTGGCCCCCACCCTGCTGGAGATCTTGGGCCTGCCTCAGCCCCCCGAAATGACAGGACGTTCGCTTTTGCAGCCGGCAGAATACACCATCCTCCAGCGGCAACCCAGTCCTGTGGGGCGGTAGGTGCCAGGGATCCCTTACTCCGTCACTGGGATCCCTTCTTGGGCCAGCCATGCTGTTAGCTCTCCCCAGTTGCGATAGACAGCCAGAACCCGTGAGCGATCGGGGTGATAGGGGGCAGCCAAGCGCTCCAACTGCAAAAAGCGGGCCTGGGGAGGGATCACCGCCGCTTCGGGATCGGGGGGAGTGGGTCGGCGCAAGGAGCTGCTGTAGCCGCGGTAGATCAGCACCAGATCAGACTCTCCCTCGCTTTCCACCTCCACCCGCAGCACCTCTTGCGGGTGGTCTTGGCTATAGCGCTCCAAGGCCAAGGGCCAAGGCAGGGCCCTCATGCTTCCAGTTCCCCCTTATCAGTTCCAGGCCGCAGCCGCCAGACAAAGTAGAGGCTGTAGAGCAGGTAGGCCACCAGCCCCCAGGCCCCCACGCTCCCCAGCAGCTCCGGCGATACATTGGGATGGAAGATCTCCCGAAACCCCAGCGGTGGCCCAAACCAAGCCCGGCACTCCTCTGGCAGAGAAGTGCGGAAAGCACAGGGCACAAAGGCCCCCGAAAAGAGGATCCCGGCCCCCATATAACCAGTCAGGCCCCACCGCCAGAGCAAAAAGGCTCGCGCCGCCCAGGTTCTCGACTGCTCGAGAGCAGCACTCCAGTCCCGCCAAAACCAAAGACAAACCAAGATCAACAGCCGCGCCATTGCTCCACTGAGAAAGCTGACGGGCAGGCCCCCAATCATCAGGTACACCGTCACCGCCAAGAGGCTCGATACCCGCCAATAAACGATCAATAGCTGAATCAAGGGCCGCAACCCCACCGCAAAAGCCCAAATCAGCAGTAGCAAAGGCATCACCACAGTCAGCGCCACTGCTAAACGGTAGTCCAGCCAGATCGCATCCACTAGCCAACTCTGGGGAGTCATCCTCAGCCTCTGCCACTCCTGACCTTTAGTATATGAAAGCTGCGGGATCCAAGACGGGATCACGGAGAGTTACCGAAAAAACTGGGTTTAAAGCCCCGCCCTAAGGCATACGGCCCGCTGACGCGACCAGGGCGGCTTTGTGCTACGCTGCTTGCAGCGGCAGGGTAGTCAACCGCTCTAAACACCCAACAGTCTCACGACTGGATGCAGCCTCAATAGGTTTTGTAGTTGTTGTTTGCAACGGTACCTTTGGGCAAAAGGGAACTGCCCCGCATTGGCGTCAGCGGCGCGGAGCGCTTGGGGGAACGCCTGGGGAGATGAGCACCGCTGTCGTGGAGGGGCAACCCGATACGGTGAGTGCTGTCGCAGAACCAGGAACCAAAATCCCCTGACTTTAGACAGGTTTAGACAGGGGAGTATGTCAAACCAGAGAGTTTTCAGAAAGTTTTCTGAGTTTGCCGCTGCCGATCCGCGGAAGTGGTAGATTCTTAGCTAGATCCTCAGAAGAGTATCCCTGTCGTTCGGAAGGCTGGCTGCCTGTCTGAGCGACCAGCGGAGTCTCCTTCAGACCTTGGCCCAACTTAATCTCATTAAGTATTGTTACTTAATCGTGTTATCTTGGGTTAAGGTCAAACCTTGAGAGGCATGACCTCGAAACCATGGCCCGTTCTTCCAGACTCCTCTCTCACAGTTCTACCCGTTGGAAGGCGACCCAGTGGAAGCCCAGACCACTGCCTCCCTTGGAGAATGCACCTCCTTCTCCGAAGCGGGAGGAAGAGACAGGGGATCCAGTTGCGTCAGAGCCACCCCTTGCCCTGGGGAAGCCCGATTTGGCGAGGAAGGTGAAGGGTGGAGCTAGGGGGGCAGCAGTTGCTGGCAGCGGGAGCTATGAAGCGCTGCAGCTATGGCTGGTGCTGGTTACCTTGGGGGTAAGTCTGGCCATTGCCGTGGGAGTGGCCCTGGTTTACTCTCTGGGGGTAGCTGCCAACTACTTGCTGGGGGCGGTTGTTGGCGTGGTTTATCTGCGCATGCTGGGCCGCGGCGTAGCGGAGCTGGGCAAAAGCCGCAACCGTTTGGGGGTGACGCGTTTGGCTCTGTTTGTCGGGCTGATCGTTTTAGCCACTCAGGTGAAGTCTTTACAGATATTGCCCATTTTCCTGGGGTTCATGACCTACAAGGTCACCCTGCTCATTCATCTTGTCCAGACCTTGACCCGTTCATCTTCTTCTGTGTGATGCCCATGAACCTGTCCTTCTCCTCTCCTCCTCTTTTGGCAGAACTCGAGGTCGGCCATCACCTTTACTGGCACCTGGGCAAATTCACGGTTCACGGGCAGGTTTTGATCGCGAGCTGGATCGCCATTGCCCTGATCTTGACGGTGGTCATTTTGGGCACCCGTCAACTGCAGCGGGAGCCGGCTGGCCTGCAAAACTTTGTCGAGTATGCCCTGGAATTTGTGCAAAGCATTGCCCGAGCCCAGATTGGCGAGAAAAACTTCCGGCCCTGGGTACCCTATGTCGGCACCTTGTTCCTGTTTATCTTTGTCTCCAACTGGATGGGCAACCTCTTCCCGTGGAAGCTGATTCCTCTGCCGGAAGGGGAGCTGGCCTCTCCCACCAACGACATCAACACCACTGCTGGCTTGGCGCTGCTCACCAGCATCATGTATTTCGTAGCCGGCATCAGCAAGCGGGGGCTGTCTTACTTCAAAAAATACATCGAGCCTACCCCGATTCTGCTGCCCATCAATGTTTTGGAAGATTTCACCAAGCCCCTCTCCCTGAGTTTCCGTCTGTTCGGCAACATCCTGGCCGAAGAGCTGGTGATAGCGGTGTTGGTGTTGCTGGTGCCTCTGTTTATCCCAGTGCCGGTGATGATTTTGTTTCTGTTTACGGGGGCAATTCAGGCTTTGATCTTCTCAACCCTCTCGGCAGCTTACATTGGAGAGGCGCTGGAAGGTCATGGAGGAGGGGATCACCACGATTGATCCCGCTGGTCGGTCGATCCATCTTGAACCTTTTCGGGAGGATCATCTCAAATGGGTCAGCGCAAGGGATCCCTTCTTTTGGTAAGGTTTGTTGGGGCTGACAGATTGGTTCTGAAAGCCGCCGACAAGGGAGTGATTTGAGGCTGTAGTGTATCAGACCCGATCACCTCTGAAGCTCAAGAGACGTTGTTGTTGTGTCAATCACCAAGGAGCATCTCACTATGGATCCGTTAACCTCTGCTGCTTCTGTTCTGGCTGCTGCTCTGGCCATTGGTCTGGGATCCCTGGGTCCTGGGATCGGACAGGGGAACGCCGCTGCTGCTGCGATGGAAGGGGTGGCCCGCCAACCTGAGGCGGAAGACAAGATCCGCGGCAACCTGCTGGTTAGCCTGGCCTTCATGGAAGCTCTGACCATCTACGGCTTGGTGGTGGCTTTGGTGCTCTTGTTTGCCAACCCCTTCGCCTAGTGTCCTACGGGGGCGGGCCGCAGCGATGGCCGAGGTGAGCCATATCCGCCCCCCAACCCGGCCTGACGGTAGACCTAAGTTTCTGTTGGGGTCATAACACCCATGCTCTTCCAAACTCTATTGGCTGTTGAAGCGGCTGAAAAAGGTGGTCTTTTCGATCTGGATGCCACCCTGCCCCTGATTGCCATTCAGTTTTTGCTGTTGGTGGCAGTGCTCAACTCCCTCTTCTATGAGCCGGTTACGCGGGCTATCGACAGCCGCAGCGACTACATCCGCACCACTCAAGCGGAAGCCCAAGAGCGGTTGGACAAGGCGGTGTCGTTGACCCGACAGTATGAGTCTGAGATCAGCCAGGCCCGCTTGCAAGCCCAGCAGGTGATCGCTGAGGCAGAGGCTGCAGCTGCTCGCATTCGTTCCGAGAAACTGGCTGCTGTGCAGGCAGAGATCCAGCAGAAGCTGGAGGCGGCGCGGCTACAGGTCGAGCAAGAGAAGCAGGCAGCCCTCGAACAGCTGCAGCAGCAGGTGGATGCCATTGCCGCCCAGATTACCCAGAAACTGTTGGGCAGTGCTCGTTAGATCGCTGGTTGGAAGTACTTTTGGAGGAGCTTGCGATGCCTGTGTGGAGTTGGGTGGCCGGTTGGATCTTGGCTGTGGCCGAGACCACGGAGCTACTCCCAGAAGCCAAGGCAGGAGAGGGGGATCTCTTGGCCAAGATTCTCGAGAGCAACCTGATCAACATCGCGATCATTCTCACCTTGCTGTTTATCTTGGGTCGCAAAGTGGTGGGAGAAGCCCTGGCCAAGCGGCGGGAGGGGATCCTAGAAGAACTGCGGCAGGCGGAGCAGCGCAAACAGGAAGCCATCGAGAAGCTGGCGGATCAGCAGCAAAAGCTGGCCCAGGCTCAGCAGGAGGCTGAACGTATCCGCAAGCAGGCGGAAGCCAACGCCGAAGCCCGTCGGCAAGAGTTGTTGGAGCAGGCGGAGCGGGAAGTTGAGCGGCTGCGGGCCAATGCCGAGAAAGAGTTGTCTAGCGAGCAGGAGCGGGTTTTTCAGGAGTTGCGTCGGCAGATCGTTCGCCAAGCCTTGAGCAAGGTGGAGCAGGAGCTGCCGCAGCACCTCAACGAAGAGACCCACCGCAGCCTGATCGAGAAAGGGATCCAAATGATTGCCCGCTAACTCTCAAGGAGGAGAAAGGTATGATCAGCAGCACAATGGCTGAGAAGGTGGTGGATCCCTATGCCGAGGCTCTCATTGCTCTTGGGTCAGGCCAGGGATTGCTGGACACTTTTGCCGCCGATATGCGCTTTATTGCCGAGGTTTTGCGGGCTACGCCGGAGCTGGGCCAGTTTCTCGCCAACCCGGTGATCAAGGCCGAGGCCAAAAAGAACCTGCTGCAGCAAGTATTTGCCGAGCAGATCCACCCTCTGCTGCTCAATGCTCTGCAGTTGTTGACCGACCGCCGCCGTATCATGTTTCTCGGGGCCGTCTGCCAGCGCTTTTTGGATCTGCAACGGAAGCTCCAGAACATTGTCCTGGCCGAAGTGACGACGGCGATACCCTTGACGGAAGCTCAGCAGCAGTCAATTCGCGAGCGGGTGATGGACTTCACCCAGGCCAGCGGTGTGGAGTTGCAAGCCACTCAGGATCCGGAGCTGCTGGGAGGGGTGGTCATCAAGATTGGATCCCAGGTGATCGACCTCAGCTTGCGTGGACAGTTGCGCCGGCTTGCCTTGCAGTTGGCCTAAGTTGGTTTTTGAGGATCCCTTCCCATTACTTGAGAGGACTGCTATGCCTACCATTCGCCCAGACGAGATTAGCACCATCATCAAACAGCAGATCGAGCAGTACAACCAGGAGATGCAGGTCTCCAATGTGGGGACAGTTCTGCAGGTGGGGGATGGCATTGCCCGCATCTACGGTTTGGATAAGGTGATGGCCAGCGAGCTGCTGGAATTTGAGGATGGCACCACCGGTATTGCCCTCAACCTGGAAGAAGACAACATCGGTGCCGTGCTGATCGGCTCCGGGCGAAATATCCAGGAGGGATCCACCGTCAAATCTACGGGCAAAATCGCCAGCATCCCGGTTGGGGAAGCCCTCTTGGGCCGCGTGGTGGATCCCCTGTGCAACCCCCTCGACGGCAAAGGCCCGATCCAGTGTACGGAGTCTCGCCTGATCGAATCTCCGGCACCTGGCATTGTCGATCGCCGCTCCGTGTACGAGCCTCTGCAAACCGGCATTACCGCCATCGATGCCCTGATTCCCATCGGGCGGGGGCAGCGGGAACTGATCATCGGCGACCGCCAAACCGGCAAGACCACCGTTGCTGTGGACACAATCCTGAACCAAAAAGGGCAGGATGTGATCTGCATTTACGTGGCCATTGGCCAGAAGCAGAGCACCATCGCCCAGGTGGTGGGCATCCTGACCGAGCGAGGGGCTATGGACTACAGCATTGTGGTGGCTGCCGGCGCCGATAGCCCGGCCCCGTTGCAGTGGCTGGCCCCCTACTGTGGCGCCACCATTGCCGAATACTTCATGTACCAGGGCAAACACACCCTGGTGGTCTATGACGACCTCTCCAAGCAGGCGGTGGCTTATCGGCAAATGTCGCTGCTGCTGCGCCGTCCACCCGGTCGGGAAGCTTATCCTGGGGATGTGTTCTACCTGCACTCGCGGCTATTGGAGCGAGCCGCCAAGCTGAGCAGCCAACTGGGAGAGGGATCCATGACGGCACTGCCGATCGTGGAAACCCAGGCCAATGACGTGTCGGCCTACATTCCCACCAATGTTATCTCCATCACCGATGGGCAGATCTTCTTGGAATCGGATCTGTTCAACGCTGGCATCCGCCCGGCCATCAACGTCGGGATTTCCGTCAGCCGCGTCGGCTCGGCAGCTCAGACCAAGGCGATGAAAAAGGTGGCTGGCTCCATCAAGGTGGAACTGGCGCAATACCGCGATCTGGAGGCCTTTGCCCAATTTGCCTCTGACCTGGATGAGGCTACCCAAAAGCAACTGGCCCGCGGCCAACGGCTGCAGGAGTTGCTGAAGCAGCCACAGTACTCTCCCCTGTCTCTGGATCAGCAGGTGGCCATTATCTATGCGGGGACGCGAGGCTATTTGGATGACATTCCGGTGGAGAAGGTCTCCAGCTTCAAACAGGGCCTTTTGGCTTACCTGGGCACCACCCATCCCAAGTATGGCGAGATCGTCCTCTCCACCAAGCAACTCACCGACGAGGCAGAAGAAATCTTGAAAACGGCCATCACAGAGTTCAAGCAGAGCTTCGTGGCCAAGGCGGCCTAGGGTGACGCGGATCTCTGTCAACCACCGTTCGCGTTAGCAGGACGGAGTCCTTAAATAGAGGGAATAGGTTATGGCAAATCTCAAGCGTATCCGCGATCGCATCAAGGCGGTGAAAAACACCCGCAAAATTACCGAGGCCATGCGGCTGGTGGCAGCAGCTCGGGTGCGGCGCGCCCAAGAGCAAGTGATGGCCACCCGTCCCTTCGCCGACCGGCTGGCCCAGGTTTTCTATCGACTGCAGACGCGGCTGCGACTGGAGGATGTCAACTTGCCTCTGCTGAAGCAGCGGCCCATCCAGACGGTGGGGCTGTTGGTGGTGGCCGGGGATCGGGGCTTGTGCGGAGCCTACAACGCCAACGTGATTAAGCGCACCGAGGAGCGGGTTCGCGAGCTGCAGGAGACAGGGCAGCAGGTGCAGCTTTACCTGGTGGGCCGCAAGGCGGTGCAGTATTTCCAGCGGCGCTCCGCTCCCATCGCCAAGACCTACGTGAATTTGTCGCAGATCCCCACGGCGGCTGAGGCTGCCCAGATTGGGGATCAGCTCCTGGCGGCCTTCTTGTCGGAGAAGGTGGACAAGGTAGAGCTGCTCTATACCCGCTTTGTCTCTTTGATCAGCTCCCGTCCGGTGGTGCAATCCCTGTTGCCCCTCGATCCGTCGCGGTTGGCCACTCAAGACGATGAAATTTTTCGTCTTTTGGTGCGGGGCGGAGAGTTTACTGTCGAGCGCAGCAAAGTCATCGCAGCGGTCTCGGCCCCACCTCAGGACATGATCTTTGAGCAGGATCCCGTGCAGATTTTGGATGCACTGCTGCCGCTGTACCTGAACAACCAGTTGCTACGGGCCTTGCAGGAGGCGGCGGCCAGCGAATTGGCAGCTCGCATGACGGCCATGAACAACGCCAGCGACAATGCCAGCGAGCTCATTCGCACGCTGGGTCTTGCCTACAACAAAGCTCGCCAGGCGGCTATTACCCAGGAGATCCTGGAGGTGGTGGCCGGAGCGGAGGCCTTGTAGGGTTCTCAAAGGAGATCCCCTGAGGAGCCGAGGTTGCGTTGCCGCGCCATCTGGGAGTTGAGCAGAACCACCGGCAAAATCCCCACTAAGACAATGGCCAAAGCCGGTGCCCCTGCCTCCGCGAGACGCTCATCGGCTGCCAAGCGGTAGGTTTGCACCGCCAAGGTGTCGAAGTTGAAGGGCCGCAGCACCATCGTGGCCGGCAGCTCCTTCATCACATCCACAAATACCAGCAGCATGGCCCCCAAGATGCCACCGCTCATCAAGGGCAAATGCACCCGCCAGAGGGTACCCAGGGATCCCTGCCCCAGGCTGCGGGCTGCCTCATCCAAACTGGGGGGAATGCGCAGCAGCGTGGCCTCAACGGTGGCCAAAGAAACGGCCAAAAACCGCACCAGATAGCCGAACACCAAAGCCGTGAGGGTACCGCCGATCACCAGGCCGGGTGGCTGTTGCAGCACCACCTGCCGCAGGTAGCTCAGCAGTTGATCCAACCACCCTAGGGGAATCAGAACCCCCACCGCGATCACCACTCCCGGCAGCGCGTAGCCCAGAGAAGACAACTGCACCGCCAGCCGCAGGCCCCACGGGGATCCCGCCCGTCCTAGCCCCTGCATGCGCAGCCCGTAAAGCACCACCACCGACACGGAAACGGCAATGACAGCCGTGATGGTCGATAGCAGAAAGCTGTTCTGGGCGTAGCTCCAAAAGCGGCGACCCAACTCCCCCTGCCGCAGGGTCATGTGGAGCAGGATCAAGGCCGGCACGACGAAGCCCAGCCCAATCGGGATCCCACAGGCTAGCCAAGCCCCCACCGCCCGGATCCCTTGTAGGCGGTAACGGGTTGGGGTGGGTTTGAACCCTTGGCGATAGTAGCGCGCCCGTCGGCGGGAGAATTGCTCCACCGCCATCAGCAGCAACACCAGCAGCAACAGCAGCGCCGAAAGCTGAGCCGCCGCCACCGGATTGCCCAGGGCCGTCCAGGTGCGGTAGATGCCGGTTGTAAAGGTATCTACCCCGAAATAGCTGACGGTGCCGAAATCGTTGAGGGTTTCCATCAAGGCCAGCAGACAGCCGGCCACGATCCCCGGTCGGGCCAGCGGCAAAGCCACCTTGAAAAAGCTGGCCCAAGGCCCGTAGCCCAAGGAGCGGCTTACCTCTAAGCAGGCCACCGATTGCTCCTGAAAGGCCAGCCGGGCCGAGAGGTAAACATAGGGATAGAGGGTGAGGATCAGCAGCAGGATCGCCCCCCACAACGAGCGAATGTTAGGGAACCAGTAGTCGCCGATCCCCCAACCCGTAATCCGCCGCAGCCAGATCTGGAAACCGCCGGTTACCTGCAAAAAATCGGTGTAGGCGTAGGCCAACACATAGGTGGGGGCCGCCAGGGGCAGCACCAACATCCACTCCAGCCAGGCCCGCCCCCAAAACTGACACATGGTCACCAGCCAGGCAGTGCCACTGCCCACCAGGATGACCCCCGCCGCCACCCCTGCCATCATCACCAGGCTATTGCGCACATAAAGCCCCAAGACCGTATCGGCCAGGTGCTCCCAAACCTGCCGCTCGTCCGCAAAAAGGCTGAGCAACACCGTCAGAGTGGGAATCAAAAGTAAGCCCGTCAATGCCAAGGTCAGCAGCGTCCAACTGCTGAGCCAGCGCGGCCAACCCCCCTTGAGAGGATGGTCAAGGCGTTTACCCAGATTCAGCCAAGTCAACTTTTCCATCAACTACAAAAGTGCTCCCCACCGCTGACGCGAATGAAACCTGCAGGATCTCGCAAAGACTTTTTCTTTACCATTTCCCAATTGTCAGCTAGAAGGCACAGGAGCCCTCCCCTTTGCCTACAGTGCAAGGACCGGGAGGAATTCGGAGTCATAATGAGTCATAATATAACCTAACTATGACCCAAGTCCTGACCATTTCCTGCAAGCTCAAGGTGTCTGAGTCGCAAGCCGCAAAGTTGGACGCGACCTTGGAGGCTTTCGGCCACGCCTTGAACTGGGTCAACCAAAACAAACCCGAGAAGGTCGCCAACGCCGTCAAACTTCAATCTCTGGGCTACCACCAAATCCGTGCCCGGTTCGGCTTGTCCAGTAACTTGGCTCAACAGGTATGCAGACAGACAGCGTCTGCCCGCAAGGTGGCACAACAGAAAAACCGCCCGGTCAAAGCGTTCAAGGGTGGCTTTGCTACCTATGATGCTCGTATCTTTTCGTTCCGCGAGAAAGACTGGACGGTGTCGCTGACCACGGTGGAGGGTCGAGAACGCTTTGAGCTGGCAATCGGTCATTACCAGAGAGAACAGTTGGCGGGCTCCAATCCCAAATCTGCCACTCTGGTCAAGCGCAAAGGTTCCTACTCCATCCAGATTTGCGTGGAAGCAAAGCCACCAGAACAGCAGAACACCGCTCAGGTGCTGGGGGTGGATTTGGGAAGGACGGATATTGCCCATACGTCAGAGGGGGGCAACTGGAATGGACAGCAGTTGAACAGAGTCCGAGACCACTACTCCCGGTTGAGGGCGGTACTCCAACGCAAAGCCAGTAAGGGCACACGCAGTTCGCGGCGCAGATGCAGAGAAC
>NZ_JANSHN010000030.1:0-35043 GCF_047461655.1 Synechococcus sp. W55.1 | reverse complement strand
ACTCCCGGTTGAGGGCGGTACTCCAACGCAAAGCCAGTAAGGGCACACGCAGTTCGCGGCGCAGATGCAGAGAACTGCTGCAACAGCTGTCTGGCAAGGAGAACTGAGACAGTTTCTAGAGTACAAGGCTCTGCGTGCAGGGGTTTCTCTGATCCTTGTTCCGCCTGCTCATACCTCGCAGAGCTGCCACCGGTGTCTGCACATTACATCCCGACCCTGCGCGATCCTATCGCAGTGGGAAGAAGTTTAAGTGTGAGCATTGTGGATGGGAAGGGGATGCGGACTTGAATGGGGCAAATATGATTGCACTTTTGGGGGCTGCTGTAAACCAGCCCAGAGGCTAAGCCTACGGCTCGCTTCGCGAACGTGATTGGCTTGCCAACTACAGGGCTACCGAAAGCTCGCTCTCTATATGTCAGCATGAGTGCGGGTGGTTTACTGAAGGCTATGGCAGAAGAAGAGCTACAAGAGCAAAGCGTCGGATCTTCCCACTCTCCTCCAGACGGTAGGGATCCCTCCCCTGAAGGACAAAGATCCGTTCACGCCGCTCGGACGGAGTCCTTGGCTTCTGAAGCACAAGCGGAATCGGTGCCCGATCCTATCAGCAGCGGGGGCGGGGAACTGTCTGCCATCCCGGTTGCCCCGCCGGGGTTTAAGTCGGGATTTGCAGCGCTGATCGGGCGGCCCAATGTGGGCAAATCCACCCTGCTCAATGCCCTGGTGGGACAAAAGGTCGCCATCACTTCTCCCGTGGCCCAGACCACCCGCAACCGCCTACAGGGGATCCTCTCCCTACCCCAAGCCCAGATCATCTGGGTGGATACCCCTGGCATCCACAAACCCCACCACCGCCTGGGGGAAATCTTGGTACACAACGCCCAGGCAGCCATTGCCGCTGTGGACGTGATCCTCTTCGTGGTGGATGGATCGGTGCCGGCAGGACGCGGGGATGCTTTTATTGCCGAGCGGATCCCTGCTGCTTCCCCCTGCCTGATCGTCTGCAACAAAGCGGATCTGCTTCCTCGGGATGCTGCCGTGCGCCAAGCTCACCAAGAGAGCTACCAAGCCCTGCGCCCCGGCGCTCCTGTCGTTTGGGTGTCTGCCTTGGATCCCAGCCGTTTGACGCCTCTGATCCAGGCCACCATCGACCTGCTGCCCACCGGCCCCTACTACTACCCACCGGATTTGGTGACGGATCAGCCGGAGCGGTTCATCATGGCGGAGCTGATCCGAGAACAGGTGCTGCTGCAGACCCGCGAGGAAGTGCCCCATTCGGTGGCCGTGACCATCGACCAGGTGGAAGAAACCCCCAACGTCACCCGCATCCTGGCCACCCTCTATGTGGAGCGGGACTCCCAAAAGGGGATCCTCATCGGCAAAGGGGGGGAAAGGCTCAAGCAGATCGGCCAGGCAGCCCGCCTGCAGATTCAAAAGCTGATCCTGGGCAAGGTGTACCTGGAGCTGTTTGTCAAGGTGCGGCCCCACTGGCGGCGCTCTGAGCACCTTCTGCGCGACTTGGGCTATAGCGCTACGTCCCCCTAGCGGGAATAAGCCATTTGCGTCAGCAGGACGGAGTTCTTATGCCCCCCTCTCCCCTTGTGGGTAGGAGACTGGGGTATTTGCGCGAGCAGCACAGCGTGCTTGGGGGGAATGCTTCAAAAATGCCTTAAAAATGCCTTGGATCTGCTTGGAATAGATGCCGGATGGGATCCCTGCGTTAGCTTGGATAGCAAAGCCTTTGGAGTTCAACGGCAGTTTTTCCCATCTTGCTTTGCTGCCCCGCGCTATGACCGCTTTCTATCCCGCTACTGTTCAACCCGGCGCCCGCACCCTGCCGGGCCACTACTACGTCTCCTCCAGCCGTTTTGAGGCGGAGATCGAGCGGATTTTTTATCGGCAGTGGTTCTGCGTGGGGCGCAGTGCCGATCTGGCCCAACCTGGAGACTTTTTGCAGGTGCAGGTGCTCAGAGAAAGCCTGATCCTGGTACGGGATCCCAAGGGGCAAGCCCATGCCTTCTTCAACCACTGTCGCCATCGAGGAACCCGACTCTGCAGCGAGCTCCAAGGCCATTTTGCCGATGGGATCCCTTGCCCCTACCACGCCTGGCGCTATGGGCTGGATGGACAATTGTTGGCGGCTCCCCAGATGCACGAGGTGGAAGACTTTCGCCGTGAAGATTATCCCCTCCACTCCGCTGCCTTGGCAGAATGGGAAGGCTTCGTCTGGGTCAACCTCAGCCGCAATCCTCAGCCCTTCGATGAGGTTTTTGCCCCATTGCAAGGTCGTTTCCGAGAGTGGAACCTGTCCGCTCTGCGGCGAGGCCATCGTATTGAATACCACGTTCAAGCCAATTGGAAATTGCTGTTTGAAAACTACTCTGAGTGCTACCACTGCCCGCTCATTCACCCAGAATTGGCCCGCCTTTCGCCGGCTCGCAGCGGTCGCAACGACTTGATGGAAGGCCCCTTTTTGGGCGGCTACATGTTGCTCAATCCAGATGTGACCAGCCTAAACATGAGTGGCCAACGCAGCTTGCCCCTGATCTCCACCGTGCGAGGCGAGAACCAACGGCGGGCCTACTACTACACCCTTATGCCCAATCTATTCTTGAGCCTGCAGCCGGACTATGTCATGACCCACACTCTGTGGCCCCAGGGATCCGACCGGACGCGGGTTGTCTGCGATTGGCTGTTTGAGCCGGAGACCCTGGCGCTGGATGGCTTTGATCCCAGCGAGGTGGTCGAATTGTGGGATCGCACCAATCGACAGGATTGGCACCTGTGCGAGCTCACCCAGCAAGGGGTGGGATCCCGTGCCTATGAAGCAGGGCCTCTTTCCCATGCAGAAGGGTTGCTGCAAGCCTTTGGGCGGGAATACCGCCGGCAGATGCAGGAGTTGGAAGAACAAAGCTGCTAAAAAAGTGTTAGGGACAGAGGGTTTTTGTTGATTGGGTTGCTGTTGGCGTTGTTAGGACGAAGTTCTTTGTAAGGTGCTTTGGGCTGAGGTTAACCACAATGTTGCGACTGTACGGGATCCCAACCTCCGGAAATTGCTACAAAGTGGAATTGCTCCTCAAGCAATTGGGGATCCCCTATGAGACGGTTGAAGTCAACTCCAGGGCCGGAGAAAACCGCCGCCCCGAGTACCTGGCCAAAAACCCCCTGGGCCAGATCCCGGCTTTGGAACTGGAAGATGGAACGGTCTTGGCCGAGTCCGCCGCGATCTTGGTCTACCTGGCAGAAGACACCCCCCTCTACGGCCAAAACAAGTTGGAACGGGCCGAGATTTTGAAGTGGTTGCTTTTTGAACAAACCCGCATTGCCCGCTACATCGCCACCACTCGCTTCTGGGTGCGGGCTGGCCAAGCAGAGGCCCATGCTGACGTGATCGCCCAGAACTTGAAATCTGGAACAGAGGCGCTGGAGATCATGGAAGGCCATCTGCAGGGGAAGGTGTTTTTTGTGGGCAACCGCTACACCATCGCCGATCTCGCCCTTTTCACATACACCCATGTGGCGGAGCAGGGTGGGTTTGACCTCAAGCCCTTTCCCCAGATCCGAGCCTGGTGTCAGCGGGTGAAAGAAACCGACCGGTTCTTCCCCCTACCCGGAGCATGAAACATTTTCTCCTAATTGCTGGCTCCCTCCATGCCCTGCAGCAACTGGCCCAGATACCAAATATCAACCTCGCTGGCCACTTCCCCCTCAGCCAAGAAGGGCGTGCCATCTTGGAAGTTGAGTGGCCCCTTGAAGAGCTGAATGCTGCCATTCCCCAAGCCAGCAATAAACTCCTCCAGCTTGGCCTTGTCTTCCGGCTTCAGGGCTTCTCCCATGATGAACCCCGCCGAAGACGTGTCCGGGTTGTTGATGTCTGACCAGTCGATGGGCGGACGCAGGAATTGGCTCTCGAAGGTGCCCGCGCGAGCTGCCTCGATCAATTGCTTGTATCCTGGCCCCCAGTTGTAGTAGGAAACCCCCAGGCAAATTTCGGGCGCAAAGTTACAACCGCTGGCCAGGCCGTAGTGGGTGTAGCGCACTCGCTTTCCGGCCTCAGCAGCCCGCTTGCCTTGTACCGCCGCCTCCGGCGTATCCAACCCCGACATCACCACATCAAAGCCGCTGTTGTAAAAGTCATCGGCAACCTTGCTTGGATCCAAAGTAACCCCTGGAATGTTGAACCAGAAGCCAATCCAGGTCACCCGGAACTGCAACTCTTCAGGACGATCTCGGTAAGTTTCCCAGCAGTATTTGGCCCCCAAGTAAGCAGCAGCAGCGTAACGGCGGGTTTCATCGTTGATCAGAGGTCCCAATAGGCCAATTTTGCCGGTTTCGGAGCCCAGGGCTGCAGCACAGCCAGCCACCATGCGCATCGCTTCCATCTGGGGCATGATGTTGGCCAAGTTGGGCAGATCGATGTAATTTTTCCCCTCCTTCCAGGCCATGTCCCCAGAAGCATGGATAACCGCAATCTCGGGATGCTTGCGGGCCGTTTCAATCGCGTCGTCTTTGTGGTCATCAGAAGTAAAGATGATAACCTTGGCCCCTCGGGCGATCATGTCATCCGCCACCTGGGAGGCGCGCACATTGGGCCGATCCGCCGGGTTCACCTTATCCAGGTAATCAAACTCGACACCGGGCAACTTGGCCTTGACGTATTCGCTGCCCTCCACATGCGCCTGGCTCCAGCCGCCATCCTGCATCGGCCCCACCAGCACCATGCCCACTTTGAAGGTCTCTTGCGCTGTTGTGGGGGTGGATCCCAGTAGAGCGGCGACTGCCAGGCCAATAGCCCAGCCTCTCGAGGGAGAAAAAGCGCGGGTAAGATTCCAGTTCACAGGCAGCTCCAACAGAACAGGGATCCAAAGCCGGAAGACTGCATCCATCATCGGGATCCCGCTGCAGATCGCTGTATCTGAGAATACAAAAAGGCGCTTGGCAAACGACGTGGAAGCCAGCAGGGGCTCAGGGAGAAATTTATCGTTCCTTCAGTTCCCGCTGAATCTCCCGCTGGGTTTGCCGCTCTTTGATTGCCTGCCGCTTGTCGTGGAGCTTTTTGCCGCGGGCCACGCCCAGATGGGCTTTGATCCAGCCGCGGTTGAGCACCAGCTTGAGGGGAACCACGGTCAGGCCCTTTTGTTCCACCAAGCCCCGTAGGCGGTCGATCTCGCGGCGGTGCAGCAGCAACTTGCGGCGGCGGGTAGGGTCGTGGTTAAACACTTTGCTGGCGGTGTCATGGGGGGAGATGTGCAGATTGTGCAGCCATGCTTCCCCATCCCGAAAGAGGGCAAAAGCGTCTTGCAGGTTGGCTTTGCCCGCTCGTATCGATTTCACCTCTGTGCCGGTCAGTTGGATCCCGGCCTCATAGGTCTCCAAGATGTCGTACTCGAAGCGGGCGCGACGGTTGTCAACCAGGGTTTTGACGTTGGGATCCACAGCCATAGGCTTTCAGAACAGAGCTTCGTCCTCCAAAGGGCCTAACGAGAGGCCAGGGATCCCTCCAATTTTCGCACCGCTCGTCCTACCAAGCGCTCGGACTTGCCGCGCCAGCGAAAGCGAATGGGGGTACCGGTAAAGTCCAGGTTTTGCCGGAAGTGCTTTTCCAAGAAACGGCGGTAGTTATCCTTGAACAAATCCGGATCGTTGACAAATAGAACAAAGGTTGGGGGCCGCTCCGCCACTTGGGTGCCGTAGTAGATTTTGCCCTGCTTGCCCTGGCGGTTGGTGGGGGGCGATTGCCAGGCAAGAGCATCCTGGAGCACTTCGTTGACCACAGCGGTGGGAACCCGTTTGCGGTGGGCGGCCACCACGGTATTCACCTGCTCAAAGATTTTGTGGGTGCGTTGCCCGGTGAGGGCGCTGACAAACAGGAGCGGCGCCCATTCAATAAAGTAAAGCCTGTCGCGAATCTCGCGGGTGAACTCGTTGATGGTGTGGGTATCTTTGCTTTCTACTGCATCCCACTTGTTGACGACGACAACGCAGGCGCGGCCCTCTTCTTCGATGCGCCCGGCCAGCCTCTGATCCTGTTCGGTAACCCCCTCCAAAGCATCGATCACCAGCAGCACTGCATCCGAGCGCTGGATGGCCTTGAAGGCCCGGTTGATGCTGAAGAACTCAATGCCGTACTGCACGCGGTTTTTTTTGCGGATGCCGGCGGTATCGATGAGGCGATAGGGCTGCCCTTCCCAGGTGACCACGGTGTCGATGGCATCGCGGGTGGTGCCGGAAATGGGGCTGACGATGGCCCGCTCGGATCCTACCAGGCGGTTGAGCAGGCTGGATTTGCCGACGTTGGGCCGTCCCACAATCGAGACGGCGATGGGATCTGGCTCGCCTGCGGCTTCTGCGGTCACTTCGGGCAAGTGAGCCAGCACCGCCTCCAACAGCTCGGCTACCCCATTGCCATGGATGCCGGAACAGGGGATCGGATCCCCCAGCCCCAGCTCCCAAAAGGCTGCTGCCTGAGCCAGGCCCATCTGCCCCGACTCGCACTTGTTTACGGCCACCACCACCGGCAGGGGTTGTTTGCGCAGCCAATCGGCCACTTCTACATCGGCGGGTGTCAGTCCCTCTCGGCCATCCACCACGAAGATCACGGCCTGCGCCTCGGCCATGGCTGCCATCGCTTGCTGGCGAATGTGGGGCAGAAATTCGCTGTCGTCGCCAAAAACCAGGCCGCCGGTGTCCACCACCCGCAAGCGGCGCCCGTTCCATTCCACCTCCTGGTACAGACGATCCCGGGTCACCCCAGGCTCATCATGCACAATGGCCGAACGCACCCCCGCCATGCGGTTGACGAGGGTAGATTTGCCCACGTTGGGGCGACCCACAATAGCCACAAGTGGTAGGGGCACTGTTCGGCTCGTCGATAACTTGAGATGGGATATCTATCCTAGCCGTTCCGGATCCCGGATGCCCAAACCCGCCGATCTCGATCATTGCTTTGGGTGCAGGTCTAGCGGTAAGTTAGGTAGCTATCCTCACAATCAAACACCGGCTGCGCCCCTTCCCCACCCTTGCTATGAACCGTGCCCTCATCCCCGCCCAACGGCTGAACAAACTGCCCGCTTATGTCTTTGCCCGGTTGGATGAGCTGAAGGCCCGCGCCCGCCAGCAGGGGTTGGATTTGATCGATCTGGGCATGGGCAATCCCGATGGCCCCACCCCACAGCCGGTGGTGGAGGCAGCCCAGGCGGCCATTGCGGATCCCGCCCACCATGGCTACCCGCCCTTTGAGGGCACGGCCAGTTTTCGCCAGGCAATCACGGATTGGTACTGGCGTCGCTACGGGGTGGAGCTGGATCCCAATGGGGAGGCGCTGCCTCTGCTGGGATCCAAAGAGGGGCTGACCCATCTGGCTTTGGCCTATGTGGATCCTGGGGATCTGGTGTTGGTGCCCAGCCCTGCCTATCCGGCCCATTTTCGCGGCCCCATGATCGCAGGGGGGCAGATCTACCCGATGATGCTGCGACCGGAGAAGGGGTGGCTGATTGACCTGCAAGAAATACCGCCGGAAGTGGCTCAGCAGGCGCGGGTGCTGTATTTCAACTACCCCAACAACCCAACGGCTGCGGTGGCGCCCCGCTCTTTTTTTGAGGAAGTGGTGGAGTTTGCCCGCCGCTACGATCTCATCCTAGTGCACGACCTGTGCTACGCCGAGCTGGCTTTTGATGGCTACCGGCCCACCAGCTTGCTGCAGATCCCAGGGGCCAAGGACTTGGCGGTGGAGTTCCATACCCTTTCCAAAACCTACAACATGGCCGGTTGGCGGGTGGGATTTGTGGTGGGCAATCGCCAGATCATCCAGAGCTTGCGCACTCTAAAAACCAATCTCGACTACGGCATTTTCGCTGCCATCCAAAAGGCTGCCGAAACCGCCCTGCGCCTGCCGGATAGCTACCTGGAGCAGGTGCAAGAACGCTACCGCTGCCGTCGCGACTATTTGATTGGCCGCTTGGCGGAACTGGGCTGGCGGATCCCACCGACTCAGGCGACGATGTACCTCTGGATCCCTACCCCTCGCACTGCTGATGGCACCCCCGAGGGATCAACAGAGTTTGCCCTACGGGTTTTAGAGTCCACCGGGGTGGTGGTGACTCCCGGCAGCGCCTTTGGAGAAGGGGGAGAAGGCTACGTGCGGATTAGCTTGATTGCCGATTGCGAGCGCATGGGGCAGGCCATCGATCGCTGGGCGGAAGCCGGGATCCGCTACTGCTGAGCCATAGGATGAAGGAGCCGCGAGGATCCCTTCTGGCAAGGATCTGAAGGATTTAGATCAATAGCCATTCTCGATCCTCCATCACCCCCGGCCTCTCTCCCAGGGGGAGCTAGGGATCAACGCGACAAACCCTTTGATTGGCTACTTGAAGTGACCGCATATGGTCGTTTCAGGTTAGGGTGAGACGCCTGCGCCACTGAGAAAAGCCCTATAGACCCGTTCCTTCAAAGTTTTAGGGTGGTTGCAGTGTCCTGGCTTGAATCGAAATGACCGTAATTCTCAGTCCTTGGGAAGTTGATACTGCTCCACGATGCGCCGGGCGAAGGGGGGCACGTGCTGCTCTAGCTTGTGCGGATAGTGGCGGCGCACATAGAGGTAGTTACGGGTGAAGTGGGAATCGATGGAAAAACGGGCATATTCCAAACCGCGTGGCCCAAACCGCTCGATCACCGCCCCCATGATCTGGGCCAACCACATCGGTAGGGTCAGGGCTTGATCGTAGGCTGGGATCCCCTGTTGCACTGCCGCCCGCCGGGATCCCTGGGAGATCACCGGTTGGGTTTCCAGCTCTTCCCAAACCAAGTCCAGCAGCTCTTGCCCCCGCTGGTTGCGCACCAGCAGCCATTGCCAGCCCAAGGGGGATCCCATGTAGCCCACCACCAGATCCGCCAGAGCATTCACATAATCAAAACAACTGAGGCAAGAGGGGGCAAACACATCCTTTAATTCCTTGGTTTTAAGACCGAAGAAAGGCACCTTTTCGATTGAGCCATCTTCGTGCCTGAAGTGAACACGAAAATCCTGCATAAACTCGTAATGCACCACCGTTTCTGGGGAGCGACTGGTGGTTTCTAGAAATTTTTGCAGCCCGGCGCGACTGACATTGTCCACACAAGGCGTGCCCAACACATACAGCTTCTCTAGGCCCAGTTTTTTTTCCACAGCCCGCAAAGCTTGGATTTGGCAGCCCACCCCGATCACCAATAGGCGTTTGAGGCCACTTTGCTCCACTTGCTCCAGCACCGACAAATTGGGGGACAGGGTTGGTTTATTGACCCGCGCCGCCAAGACCGCTTCGGGGGTACGTGCCAAGATGGGCCGGGGCTGAAAACGATCCTGGGCATCCGCCTGCACGCACACCACCCCTTCCACCAAGCCGCTGGTGAGGGCCTTCATGCCAATGCTGCTGACGATGCCCGTCCACTGGGCACCAGGGATCGGATCCCGTTTGCGGGCCGTAAACATTGCCTCGTAGACACCGAAGTAATCGGTATCGGTGACGGCGAGGGATCCTGAGCGCAGCGATTCCCGGGATCGCCCGTGGGTCTGTTCTTCCAACTGGGTCAGTTGCTGGTTCAAGAACGCACAGGCTTCTCTGACCTGGGCCACGTAGCGGGTATCGCAAAGGCCACACTGGCTGCACAGCTCTTTGGCCGGATAGTGGCCGGAACGGATGGGCCGGGCTGGACGTGGTGAACGGGATCCCATGATCTCTGCTTACTGGGTCTTTCGAGGCTTCCGATTTGATCTCTTCCTTGAAGATGCAGGCACCCTTTTCAGTTTGCGGCCAAAACGGCAGACGGTGGCAAAAAGCTTCAAGGGATCCCTGGCCAAGGAGGGCAAAATCCCAGAGCCTCTATGAATCGCTGTAGCGTTCTTCTGCCCAGGGTTCACCGCGCATGTGGTAGCCGTTGCGCTCCCAAAAGCCCGGCTGATCTTGGGGGAGAAACTCCAGGCCGCCGATCCACTTGGCACTTTTCCAGGCGTACAGGTGAGGGATCAAAGTGCGCACCGGCCCACCGTGATCTACCGGGAGCGGCTGGCCTTCCAGGGTGTGAACCAGGTAGTTTTCGGGGCGGATGAACTCCTCCAGAGTCAGGTTGGTGGTGTAGCCACCATAACAGTGTTGCATCACCGCCTTGGCCTCAGGAGCGATGGATACTGCCTGCAACACGTCCGGGATCCGCACCCCTGTCCAAGTCACATCCAACTTTGACCAGCGGGTAACACAATGAAAATCGGCGGTGAACGTATGTTGGGGCAAGGCCAGCAGATCCTCCCAGGTGAGCACTACTTCTTTTTCCACGGATCCCCAAATGCGCAGCCGCCATTCTTCTGGCCGGATCACCGGCGTATCGCCGTAGGTGAGCACCGGAAAGCCCCGCGCCAAATGCTGCCCAGGGGGTAGCCGACCCGACAAGGGATCCTCTCCTGCCAATTTTTGAAAAAACTTACCCACCATGGTTATTCTGCTCTGCAAGCGCTGCTACCACCCTATCTCCAATCGGGCTGAGGAGAGAGAGTTCCTGAGCCGCTAAGCAAGAGGACTCCGAAAAAGGAGAGGAATCATAGCGGTTTTTTGCCCAGACCACTTTCTATCGCCCAGCGGGCCAGTTCTGTGCGGTTGTGCAGGCCGGTTTTGCCCAGCATGTTGCTGACGTGGCTTTCAACGGTGCGCTGGCTCACCCCAAGAGTTTCGGCAATCTCGCGGTTGGACATGCCCCTGGCCACGTACTGGATCACCTTGGTTTCCGTTGGCGTAAGTTCAATTTCCCGATCCAGTTTTATGACCGGCTGAATGCCCACATTCTGCACTTGTAACAGGCGCTCGGTATGTTTGAGAGAAGACTCCACCTGCGCCACCAATTCTTCCGGCTCAAAGGGCTTGACCATGTAAACATCTGCCCCTGTGGTCAGGCCGCGCACCCGATCCGCCGTCTGCCCACGCGCCGACAGAAAAATCACAGGTATCCAGTCTGTAGCACTGTTGGAGCGAATGGTTTCAACAAAGGTATAGCCATCCATCTCTGGCATCATCACATCGCAGATGATCAGGTCTGGTGTGAAATGGCGCATCGCTTCGAACCCCTCCAGACCGTTGCTCGCCGCCACCACCTCATAACCGCGAAACTCTAGGTAGTCCTTGGCCAGCAGGATTAAGTTCGGATCGTCATCGATGAGCAACAGTCGCTTTGGGTTGTCCACGGTTTACCTTTTGAGCGCTAAGCTAAAAAGTTTTAGGTGAAGAAATACGGAATCTCCTGTTTCCGTGACTTTCACTGTAGGGAAACGACTCTTGAGTACCACCCTTTTGCTTGCTCAATTGGGGAGCAGCCTATGGTAACTGTGCCCTACCCCTAGTCTCTAGGATATCACACATGGAAGAAGTGGAAGTATCCACTTGCGAAATGCTGGCAACAGTATCTCTACGGAATTTAGGAGCCCTGGCTGGTAACCCTATCCCACAAACCTGGCAGAGCTGGCCTCTGCTCTGAAATCGCAGTGCCCAACACATAACCGCAATCTACCCAAAAATTTGTATCTCGTGTGTCTGTATATCACATACCTATATGCTTAAGTACCGATATATCTAACATCTGCTACCTATTCAAGTGCCCGTATGTCTTCTGGCTGGGGTTTCCAGGTAGGCAGGCGGACAGAGCTGGTGGAGAATGGAAGAGAGCCTGCAATCTGACGACAGCAGACATAAGGAGAACGGGTGGAAAAGGGCACACTGGTGGAGTTTCGTTACAATAACGACCGTGTGTTGGCAGTGGTTCAGGGCACTGAGGGTAAGAAGAACCTACTGCTGGGGGTGCCTTCTGGGCAGGTTCATAGTGTTCACCCTCGCCAGATTACCTTTGCTTTGAACGGGGGATCCAGCTTCACGGCTTCCGACATTCCCGGCTTTTGGCAGGCGGTGCAAGCAAAGTTGGATCCCGAAAGTTTGGCGTTGGCCTGGGAACTGGTGCAGGAGGAGCGTCAGCCCCTGAGCTTGGCGGAGATGGCTCGGCTGTTGTTTTCTGATGATTCCCCGGTCTCCACCTATGCCGCCTACCGCCTCTTGAGCGAGGATCGCACCTACTTCAAGCAAAAGGGGGAGAGCTACGAACCCCGCACTCCGGCTCAGGTGAAGGAGATCCTCCATCAAATGGCCGTCGCCCAACAACGGCAGCAGGAACAAGCAGAGTTTGAGGCCCATCTGCGGGAGGCTCTGGCTCATCCCGGCCAAGGGTATCCCTGGACTCCTGCCGAGCGGGCCCGCCTGGAGGTGCTGGAACGCCTGGCCTTACAGGGAGCGGCGGCAGCCATTCGCAGCCACGAGGATCTCTCTTCCAATCTCAACCCGTCGGATCGGGAACGGGCCTCGCAACTGCTGGAGCTGATGGGGTTTCCTGACACTCCGCAGGGGGCTTTTGAAGCTTTGGTGGCCCTGGGCCTGTGGAGCCGCCACGAGAACCTGGCCCTGCGCCTCACCGGGATCCCAACCCAGTTCCCGAAGGCGGTGGAGCGATACACCCAAGCCCTGCTCAGCCAGCCTCCCTCCTTTTGGGATCCCCACCTGCGGCAGGATCTCACCCACCTCCACACCTACACCATCGATGATGCCAGCACCCGCGACATTGACGATGCCCTCAGCGTCGAGTTCTGGTCGGATGACGCGGTGAAGCTCTGGATCCACATCGCTGATCCCAGTTGTTGGGTGCAGTGGGGGGATCCCCTCGATTTGGAAGCCCGCAAGCGTGGCACCAGTGTCTATTTGCCGGAGCGGGTGATCCCGATGTTCCCACCGGAGTTGTCCACTGGCCCGATGAGCTTGGTGCAGGGAGAGGTGCGGCCTGCCCTTAGCTTTGGCATTCTACTGGGATCCGACGGCCAGATCCGCGATTCCAAGATTTGCCTCAGCCAGATCAAAGTGACCTACCGCCTCACCTACGAAGATGCCGATGAAATGTTGGAGTTGGGGGCAGAGGCTCAACTGACAGCCATTGCCCGGGCAGCCCAGTGGCGTTATGCCTGGCGGATGGCTCAAGGGGCAATCCAAATTGGCTTGCCCGAGCAAGATATCAAGGTCATCGACGAGATCCCCCACCTCCGGGTAATCGAGGATACTCCTGCGCGGCAGATGGTGGCGGAAATGATGGTGCTCACCGGCGAGGTGGCGGCTCGCTTCGCCAGCCAAAATGGGATCCCGGTGCCCTATCGTCTGCAGCCGGCTCCCGACTTACCTCCTCCCGAAGTGCTGGATAGGTATCCCCAGGGGCCAGTTCGGTCTTTTGCCATCATGCGCTGTCTATCGCGGGCGGAAGTAGCCACCCAGCCGGGGCGACATACAGGGCTGGGGCTTGAGGCCTACTGTCAGGTTACCTCCCCGATTCGGCGCTACCTGGACTTGGTGGCCCACTACCAGATCAAGGCCTTTTTGCGCGGGGATCCCTTGCCGTTGACGGAGGCGGATGTGCAGCAGCTGCTGCTGGGGATTGAGCCGGGCACCGCTGAGGCCAACCAGGTGGAGCGGAAATCCAAGCGCTATTGGAGCATCGAATACCTGCGCCTGCGACCGGGGCAAATTTGGCGGGCTCTGGTCTTGGGCTACCTGCGCGAGCAGGAAAACTTGGTGTTGGCCATGCTGGATGAGATTGCCTTTCGGGTGCCGGTGCGCCTAGAACGCCAGATTCCTCTGGGGGCTTGGATCGAGTTGGAAGTTGTGCAGGCGGATCCCCGTGCGGACGTAATTGAGCTGCGCGAGGTGGGACGAGAGGCGGCCATGTGCGGATAGATGCACCTTAACCTGCTGCTCACCCAATCTGCGCGGATAGCTGATACAACAGAGGGGGAAGTCTCAAAAGTCTGGATCGTGAATTTTCTTTAGGGGGGATCCCATGACTGCACGACCTTCCGGCCCACCTCCAATCGTTTACATTCTTTTGTTCGCGATACTGGGAGGCGGCGGCTGGTATGCCTATCGTTCCGGCCTGTTGGACTCATTCCTGAATAGAGAGAACACGCCTCCTATCCCCAGCCAGATTCCAGCTACCCGGCCCCAAGCCCCAACATCGCCCAACCCCCCTCAGACCCAGGTACCCAACCCGCCTGCCAACGCCGTTAATCTGGATACTTCTCTGCCCAACCCAGCAGTGCTCCAGATGGATGGCAGCGTCACGATGATCCGGATCGTCTTGGCCCTGAAGGGAGGCTACACCCAGCGCAACCCCGGCATTCCCCTCACCTATGGGATCCCGGATGGCAAGCCCAATGGATCCAATGCCGGCCTGAAGGCCCTGATGGAAGGTCGCATCCAGATGGCCGCTAGCTCCCGCCCCCTCAATGCCAGCGAAGTGCAGGCGGGTCTACAGGCGATCCCGGTGGCCAAAGATGCCCTGGCGGTGGCGGTGGGGGTGAACAACCCCTACAAAGGAGGACTGACGCTGCAGCAATTGGCCGATATCTTCCAGGGTCGGATCACCAATTGGAGCCAGGTGGGCGGCCCGGATCGGCGGATTCGGGTCCTCAATCGCGCCCCCCAGAGCGGCACCTACAGCGTTTTCCAAGAACTCGTGTTGTTGGGGCTGCCCTTCGCTCCCGATAACCCTCCCTACTTCACCACCGCCACAGAAGATGTCACCACCCCGCTGCTGCGGGCTTTGGGAGAAGATGGCATCACCTACAGCACTGTCGATCAGGTGCAGAACCAGCAAACGGTGCGGATTGTGCCCATCGACGGCCAGATGCCCACCCGTGAGGCCATCCAGAGGGGCAGCTACCCCTTGGCGCGGAATGTGTTTTTGGTGGCACCTCAGAGGACTAGCCCTGTGGTGGCCGATTTCATCAACTACGCGCTCTCGGATCAAGGCCAGCAAATCATTGGCCGCACTGAGTTCATCCCCCTCCGATAGCAACCCAAAAATAGCATCTGAGATAGCCGCCGACAGCAAGCGCAGCGATATCTCTGGGCTTTTCCAGAAGACGCCTTCCACCTGCTCCTATTCAAGGCACTTAGTCGTTTCAGGTTAGAGTGAGGCGCCTGAGCTATTGAGAAAAGCCTTTGGCCGCGTGCGTTCAACGTTTTAGGGGTGGGTGCAGCGTCCTAGTTTGAATCCAAATGACCCTAGATGCTAGATGCTAGAGAGGGGGCCCTAATTTTCACCAAAGTTCAATTTTTCAGTTCTCTCGGCGCACAGCGCTCTCATGCCACTTGCCCAACACCCTGTCGGATAGAGCACTTAAGGAAATAAAGATCAGGATCCCCAAGCCGGTGACCAAGATCAAGGCCGCAAACATGCGGGGCACCTGCAGGTTGAAGCTGGAGATCAAGATCTGGTAGGCGATCCCGGCCCGCTGCCCGCCAGTACCAGCGACAAACTCCGCCACCACCGCCCCAATCAAAGAGAGGCCACCGCTGATGCGCAGGCCCCCCATGAAATAGGGCATGGCACTGGGTAGCCGCAAGTAGATCAACGTTTGCCAGCGGTTGGCCTTGTACAGTTGGAACAGGTTGAGCAGGTTGTGATCGACGCTGTTCAGCCCCAGAGTGGTGTTGGAAAGAATCGGGAAAAAAGCCACAATCCAGGCGCACACCACCATCGCGGCAAAGGTGTTGTTGCGCAGCCAAATGATGATCAGCGGGGCGATGGAGACAATGGGCATCGTCTGTAAAATCACCGCATAAGGGAAAAAGCTGCGCTCGATCCATTTGCTCTGGGTGAACACAATCGCGACCAAAAGCCCCGACACTGTGGCAGCCAAAAAGGCCACCACCGTAATTTGCACAGTGATCAACAGGGAAGGAAAAAGCGTTCCCCAGTCGCGGATGAGGGTTTGCACCACCAAAATCGGCCCCGGCAAGAGGTAGTGGGGCACTCCCGTTACCCGCACCGCCACTTCCCAGCCCACCAAGAAGAGGATCCCGACGATAAGGGGGGCAATCACTTCCAGGTTGAACCAACGGCCCAGATTCAACCCCTTTGCAGGCACCCCTGAGCCGGCACTCGGTATGTCTGCCTCATCCGTGGGTTGGGATCCGAGTTTTTCTCCAACTGCGCCGGTCAGCTTGGGCAGAGACCAATCTGGCCAATGGAGAGGCCAGCTCTCCCCCAAGCCAACAAGGGATCCCAGCCAACGGCGCCATGGCTCGAGAAGCTGGACAAACAGGTCGAACATATCGTGAGGTTGGGGCATCAAGGGACTTACGCAACAGAGAGAACACCGCTAAGCCAGGGATCCCATCAGCGCAAACGTCCAGCAGAGAGGGGGCGCAAATAGGGGGGATCCTGAGCTGAGCCGTGCATGGCCTCGTGCAGACGGGCCGACACTTCACGGCAGTAGTTGTTGTAAAGGGAAGAGGTGCGAAAGTCTTCCGAGCGGGGATAGGGCGCATCGATGGGAATATCGGCTATCACCCGCCCTGGGCGAGCCGCCATCACCACCACGCGGTTGGACAGGTAGACGGCCTCGTAAATGTTGTGGGTAACGAAGAGCACCGTCCAGCGCTTTTCTTGCCACAGCTCCAACAGGTCGCTGTTCAACTTGCTGCGGGTGATTTCATCCAGAGCTCCGAAGGGTTCATCCATCAGCAACACCTGCGGCTTGGTTACCAGGGCGCGAGCAATGGAAACCCGCATGCGCATGCCGCCCGATAGCTCGCGGGGAAAACTGCGCTCAAACCCCTGCAGGCCCACCCGTTGTAGAGCTTCCAAGACATCTCGATCGGCTTTTGGCTTGGGCTCACCTGCCAACTTCAAGGGCAGACGCACATTGTCCATCACCGTTGCCCAAGGCATGAGAGCCGGCTCCTGAAACACAAAGGCCAACTTGGGCTCCCCCTGGGGGGCGTTCTTCTCAAAACTTTGCCCCCATTCGATAGAGCCTGTGGTCAGATGCCCCAGACCCGCCACCAACCGCAGCACCGTGCTTTTCCCACAGCCGGATGGCCCCACCAAGCTGACAAACTGCCCTTCTTGGATGGTCATATTCATGTCCTGCAAAGCCACCGTGCCATTGGAATAGACCTTGCTGACATGGTTGAGGGTGATGACAGGGACAGGCATGGCTGGCAGTTCCCAGAGCAGAGGATAGAAGAGTATCCTTCCCAATCTAAAAAGGGGAAAAGATGGGTGATAGAAAGCGCACACTTTCAAAATACCCCTCTCTGCTGCCTCTGCTTGGTAGGCATAACTACAACTCTTGCCCTCAGAACCGGTTCTTAGAGAGTTTTTCACCGAAAGCTTGCGATAGTCCAAATCCGGGCAGCCAGCCGGTATGATATTGCCGACCACCCCCTGGCCAAGGAACACATGGGATCCCAATTTAGACCGGTTGAAGGCGCCGTTACTGCCCCGCAAGGGTTTCGAGCTGCTGGAGTGGCCGCTGGTCTAAAGCCCTCAGGAGCTGCGGATCTGGCCTTGATCGTTTCCGAGTGCGATGCGGTTGGGGCAGGCGTTTTTACCACCAATCAGGTCAAAGCAGCCTGTGTTACCTACAACCAAGGGATCCTCGCCCAGCAGCAGCCGGTGCGGGCCATTCTCTGCAATGCCGGGCAAGCCAACGCCTGTACCGGAGAAGAAGGGGAGCGCAACAATGCCCAACTGGCCCTCTGGGTGGCAGAACGGTTGGGGATCCCGGCCCATCAGGTGCTCACGGCCTCAACAGGGGTTATCGGGCGACAACTGGAAATGCCGAAAATCCAAGCAGCCCTGCCCGGCCTTATCGACAGCCTCTCTCCAGAGGGGGGGGAGAGCGCCGCCCGCGCCATCATCACCACCGACTTGGCGACCAAAAGCGTTGCCCTGCAAGCTGAGATCGACGGGTACACCGTCAGGGTCGGGGGCATTGCCAAGGGATCCGGCATGATCCACCCCAACTTGGCCACGATGCTGGCTTTTTTAACCTGCGACGCGGCTGTGGATCCCCGCCTGTGGCAGCAGATCCTCAAGCAAGCTGCTGACCTCAGCTTTAACCAAATCACGGTGGATGGGGATACCAGCACCAACGACATGCTCTTGGCTCTGGCCAACGGCCAAAGTGGGATCCCACCCCTGCAAGCCGGCACAGAAGCTGCCCAGACCTTAGCGGAGATGGTCAACCAAGTTTGCATTCATCTGGCCAAGGCCATTGCCCGCGATGGGGAAGGAGCTACCAAGCTGCTGGAAATTCGGGTGTGTGGGGCTGTGGATGATGCGGCAGCCCGACACATGGCCCGTGTGATCGCCAGCTCTCCCTTGGTGAAGGCGGCAGCTTTTGGCAACGATCCCAACTGGGGACGGGTGGCAGCCGCCGCCGGACGGGCCGGGATCCCTTTTGACAGCCGCCGGTTGGATATCCGTCTGGGGGATTTTCTGCTCATGCAGGCGGGAATGCCCCTGGCTTTCGATCGCAAGGCGGCCTCTGAGTACTTGAAAGGGGATCCGGTGACCTTCACCGTGGATCTCCATCAGGGATCCGGCCAGGGCGTGGCCTGGGGCTGCGATCTCAGCTACGATTACGTGCGCATCAACGCCGAATACACCACCTAACGGGGGATCCCAACCATGACCACCGAATCGAACGCAAATAACGGCTTTTCTACCGAAGCCCAAGCGGCTCTGGCCAAGGAAGCGAGGCTTTCCCTATCCGGTTGGCAGCAAGAGGTGAGTCGAGGCTTAGAGTTTGGCCTCGAGGCAGCAGCCAGCATCGGCGATCGCTCCATCCCCACCTTTTCCCGTGGCGAATTGCCCCATTATGCCGGCATCAACACCTTCCTCAAGGCTCCCTACCTGGAGGATGTGCGCAAAGTTGGGGAGTACGATGTGGCAGTGGTGGGTGTACCCCACGATTCCGGCACCACCTATCGGCCCGGCACTCGCTTTGGCCCACAGGGGATCCGGCGCATTTCCGCTCTGTACACCCCCTACAACTTTGAGTTTGGCGTCGATCTGCGAGAGCAGATCACCCTCTGCGATGTCGGCGATATTTTTACGATCCCGGCCAACAACGAAAAATCCTTCGACCAAATCTCCAAAGGGGTAGCTCACATTTTCGGGTCTGGCGCCTTTCCCGTCATCCTGGGCGGGGATCATTCGATTGGCTTTCCCACGGTGCGGGGGATCTGTCGCCACTTGGGGGACAAGAAGATGGGCATCATCCACTTCGACCGCCATGTGGACACCCAAGAAACCGACTTGGATGAGCGCATGCACACCTGTCCTTGGTTTCATGCCACCAACATCCGCAACGCACCGGCCCATAACCTGGTGCAACTGGGCATTGGCGGCTGGCAAGTGCCACGGCAAGGGGTGAAAGTGTGCCGGGAGCGGGCCACCCATATCCTCACCGTTACCGACATCACCGAAATGGGCTTGGATGCAGCCGCCGATTTCGCCCTCGAAAAAGCTCTAGACGGCACCGATTGTGTGTACATCAGCTTCGATATCGACTGCATCGATGCCGGCTTTGTGCCGGGTACAGGCTGGCCGGAGCCCGGTGGGCTGCTGCCGCGGGAAGCGCTCTACTTGCTCAAGCGCATTGTGCGGGAAGCGCCGATCTGCGGCCTAGAGGTGGTGGAAGTCTCTCCCCCCTACGACATCAGCGATATCACAGCCCTGATGGCCACCCGAGTCATTTGCGATACGCTGGCGCATTTGGTGGTATCTGGGCAACTGCCGCGCCGAGAAAAGCCCGCCTACATCCACCCGGAGGCGACGCCAGAAATGGTCGGCGACTGGAGGTGAGAGATGCACGAGACCGACATGACCCGCGCCTTGATCCAAACACTACGCGACTGGTGGCAAAGTCAGCCAGGACAGCCTCAGATTGCTCGGGTGCACCTGGTGGTGGGACAGTTTACCTGTGTAGAGCCGGCCAGCCTAACTTTTGCCTATGCCGCACAAACCCAGGGTACTTTCCTACAGGGATCCCAGTTGGTCATCCGGGAAACGCCGCTCATTGCCTATTGCCAGCCCTGTAGCCAAGAGTACAAGCCAGAGATAGGCCGGCGCTATGCTTGCCCCAACTGCGGATCCCCGATGGAGGAGATTCGCTCGGGCCGAGAGCTGAAGATCGACTACATCGAATGTCTGACTGACTCCGCCCCACCGGCGCGACCAGAGGTCGCCTAAGCCGATCCAAAGCTAAGCCCCAGAAGGACAGCCGCTCCCAAGCTGAGGATGAACATCAAGCTGGCAGGCATCAACTTTCGGGTTTTGCGGTAGCGCAGGGCAAATAGGATAGACCCCAGCACCGCCGTCCCCAAGCCCAGCCCCCAGTGGGGATCCACCCCCAGCAGCCCATAGCTGACTCCGCTGAGTGCGGCCCCAACCAGCCGCAGAGAGCAAAGAGCAGAGAGGAAAGAGGAGAGATTTCTTCCTCTCACTCCTCTCTTCTCACTTCTCACTCCTCGCTCCTCGGTACTCAATTCGAGACCTAGTACGTGCCCTCAAGAAGGACAAGGTAAGAATTAGAGACGCATAGACCGTTACCGGGAAAACCGTTTCTTTCCTGTCGCTCTCAATAAGATAAAAAGTCTGACTCCAATCCAATTGACCCCAGTCCAAGAAAGAGCGAGGATGCCAACCATGAGTACGACTGCAACTGCCACCACCGTTGTCCGGGTGCCGATTGTGGATGCCACCCCGGAAAATGTGCAACCCTTCGGCCAACTTTTGGGGGACGATGTGACCAATCCTGGCCTGGGGATCCCCTTTTATCAGGAGCGTGTCCTGGAAGGACAAAACATCGACTTTCAGTACACCGGTAGAGCTGTTATCCGTACCGCCAAGATCCTGCCCGGCTATCCACCTGTGCTCTGGCTAGAGCGCCACATGCGTATGACCCAGTTGTTCGTCGGTCTGGGGCAAGAGCCGTTCATCATGGTGATGGCTCCTCCCAACCATCCCCAAGAAGCTCCCGATCTCGACAAAGTACAAGCCCTGCGATTCCCTGCCGGGCATGGGCTGCTGCTGCACCTCGGCACGTGGCACGATTTCCCCATTGCCTGCGAGCGCCCCGTTGTGGTGCTAACCGCCAACTCCGAAGAAGTGGTGGAAGCCCTGGCCAGCATGAAAGGTGCCCAGGAAATGAATCAGGGAGATGTATTCAAAATTTCCCTCCCCCAACGGCTGAAAGCGGAGATCCACCTGGAGTTGGTCTGAACGCAAACCTGGATCCCGGGTCTCCACAGAATGCCAAAGCCTCAGTTCTAGAAGCGGCCCTCTATCAGCCTTTGGCCAGATAGGGGACTCGTCGCCTTATTGGGGTCGGCCTCTTGTACCGAAACCACCCTTTGGGCTCTTTCTCCCTTGCAAGGGACAGCGCTCTGCAACAGATTCTGGTAGTGGTTTATTTCTCCAAAAAGGTGCCCCGGCAGCATCCCATTTTGACTACAGGAGGCCGGTATTCCCGGATACTTGAAAAGCAAGGCGCGATGTTCATTTTGGGCAATCACGAATGTCGTTACAGCCCTTTCGCGAGTTTACTCCGTCCGCATCTGGGTTCCCGGCCCACTTGGGTAAGGGGCTCTGGCAGCGGATCTTGTGCAGGTGACCGGCGGAAGGGCTGCTATCGCGGGCCATCTCGGCAGCAGCTTGACCCATCCAAACTTTGTCTAAGTATTCGAGAACACCTATCCACCCAGCGAAGAGCTTTGAGACAAGTTCAGAGAGAAATGCCCCTGCGCAAGGGAGGATTCACAAGCAAAGTGCGAGACAGAAGGCTACCTACGACTCTGCCAATGGGACTCTCTAGGAGAGGCGTATCCAACCGGAAGATTCACAAACGTCTGCAGCGTTGGCATCTGGAGGGAGTTGCTCTATATTAAATCAGCTAGCATGTTCGATATTTGCCAGAATTTAAGTTATCGTGAGAGCTGACATGCCATCCAATTGGTCAGACATCCATCCTCCCAATCCTGGGCAAGGGCTCGATCAAACTCAGTCAACGCCTTCCCATTGGAATGAGGGCTACAGGGGAGAAGGCTCTCACGCCGAGTATGAGAGGAACGGATCTCAGACCAGAGCGGCGGATCGTCCAGAGGAGATCATGCCGAGCAATGCCGCAAAGATTAAGGTTGTAGGCGTGGGGGGTGGGGGTGGCAACGCGGTCAGTCGGATGGCGGCCAGTAACCTCGTGGGCGTTGAGTTTTGGAGCGTCAATACCGATGCGCAGGCCCTTGCCCAGTCCTCGACGGTGAACCGCTTGCAAATTGGGCAGAAGTTGACTCGAGGCTTGGGTGCAGGCGGTAACCCGGCTATTGGCCAGAAAGCGGCAGAAGAATCCAGCGAAGAAATAGCAGCAGCCATCAAAGGAGCAGATCTGGTCTTCATTGCCGCCGGCATGGGGGGAGGCACGGGCACGGGTGGAGCACCCATCATTGCCCAAATTGCCAAAGCCAGCGGTGCCCTGACGGTGGGAGTGGTGACACGGCCCTTTTCCTTTGAGGGCAAGCGCCGCAGCAAGCAGGCCGAGGAAGGGATCCAAGCGCTGCAAGAGGCAGTCGATACCCTGATTGTGATTCCCAACGACAAGTTGCTTTCGGTGATCTCCGAGCAAACCCCTGTCCAAGAGGCTTTTCGCGTTGCGGATGATGTGCTGCGTCAGGGGGTGCAGGGCATCTCGGATATCATTCTCATCCCCGGCATGATCAACGTGGATTTTGCCGATGTGCGCAGCGTGATGGCCGATGCCGGTTCTGCCTTGATGGGGATTGGCATGGGATCCGGCAAATCTCGCGCCCGCGAGGCTGCCATTACCGCTGTATCTTCGCCGCTTTTGGAAACCTCCATCGAAGGGGCCAAAGGTGTCCTCTTCAACATTACCGGTGGGCCGGATTTGTCCTTGCATGAAGTCACAGTGGCTGCCGAGATCATCGCCGAAGCTGTGGATCCCGAGGCCAACATCATCTTCGGCACCGTCCAAGACGAGCGCATGCAGGGGGAAGTGCGCATCACCGTCATTGCCACCGGTTTCCATGAGAAAGCCCGTGCGGCTGCCATCCCTGCTGCAACCAAAGTTTCTGCCTCCAACAAGTCAGGGGTTCGTAAGCCCACCCCCACGAGCCCTGAGCTGCCGCCTCGACAGCCCCCGGAGCCTGAGCCTCCGATGTCGGGTGGCTTGGATATTCCCGAGTTTTTGCGCCGCCGGCGGCCCCCTTCGTAGAGTAGAGTGAAGGAATGCCGGTATCTTGGTGCCGGTTGTCAAGGGTGGGGAGTGCTTCGGGGTTAAGCCATGAACATTGTTGTCTTGGCGGGGGGTCGTTCGGCAGAACGTCAAGTTTCTTGGGTAACGGGTAAAGCCTGCAAGCGAGCTTTGGAGGATTTGGGCCACCGGGTGAAGGTGATCGACCCAGAGGAGGATCTGCCGCTGCGCCTTTGGCAGGAACGGCAAGCCGGCTGCGATTTCGTTTGGATTGCCCTGCATGGCCCTGGTGGCGAGGATGGGGTGGTACAGGGAATGCTGGACTGGCTGGGCCTGCCCTACCAGGGATCCGGGCCGCTGGCCAGTGCTCTGGCCATGGATAAGCTGGTCTCCAAGCAGATCTTTCGCGCCGCGGGGATCCCTACCCCCGATTGGCAGGTTTGGGACGACCAAAGCCCCCTCACTTGGGCTGACTGTGCGGCAGAGTTGGGATCCCCACTGGTGATTAAGCCCAGCAACAACGGCTCGACGGTGGGCATCAGCATTGTCCGGGATGAGAGGTCATTTGCTCAGGGGCTGGAGTTGGCCCGCTCAGTCTCGTCGCGGATTTTTCTGGAGCGCTATGTTCCCGGAAAGGAGATCACCCTCTCGATCTTGTCCGGCCAAGTTCTTCCGGCCATTGAGATCATCCCCGCCCAAGGCGACTTCTACGACTACGAAGCCAAGTACGCACCCGGTGGCTCGCGGCATTTGATCCCCTGTTCCCTCAGCCCGGCAGGGTTGGCCCGCTGTGAGGCTGCAGGTCTGAAGGCCTACCAGGCGTTGGGGTGCGAAGGCTTGGCGCGAGTGGATCTGCGGGTGGATTCCGAGGAGAACCCCTGGGTGTTGGAGGTGAATACGCTGCCCGGCATGACCCCCACTTCCCTCTGTCCCGATGCGGCGGCAGCTCTGGGGTGGACGTTCACCGAGTTGGTGGAGCGAATGCTGCAGGATGCCTTGCAAAAAGCCCAATTGACCGGATCCCGGCGTTCTCAAAGTCCATCGGCGACTCTCGGCAACGCTCCCTGAGGCTTTTCCCAAGACAAGAACAAGAACCTTTACCCAGCTCTTTCAGAGAAGGGCAACCAGCAAAAGAATCACCCCAATTCCAACAATCAGTACAGCTCCCCCCAGCCACACCCAGGAGATGCGGGACCTGCTGCCTATGTCGGTTTTCCCGACAGGATTCTCCGGCGCAGGTTCAGGCTTTGAGTTGACCGAATCCGGGGCAACAACTGTCAGATCCTGCAGTAGGCGATCGCCTTTTTTTTCCAACAGAACTGTGGTTTCTTCTGAGGCCAGCAGCGGGTTCAACAAGGGGGCCGTTTGCTCCCACTCGTATTCAGAATGTCCCGACTCACGCCCGTACACCGTGACCTGCTCTAAGCCGGGCAAGCCCAACGCCCTGAGCTCCACCCGCACCCGCTCCGTGAGATGGGGGTAGTCCACTCGGGCCGAGGAGGATCGATTCAGAAGAACATGCAGATGACCTTGGCGGCGTTTGACCGCGATTTTGACCGGGGCAGCCAACCGAGCCTGCAACGCTTGGGCAATCTCAGCTTCGGTCATGGTGCAACATCCAAGGCATGCGAGTTAATTCTAATACAATCCTAGGGCAACGATGCAGAGGGTTACGGGGCCTCGGGGTAGAATGGGATGCGCGTTGGCGAAGAAAAGCAGAGCGTTCATCTTTTTCTCTCGCCGGATCCCTAGCCGGAAGTTCTATGCAGGAAAAAACCATTGTCCGCGATTATTTCAACTCCGTTGGCTTCGAGCGCTGGCGGCGCATCTATGGCGAAGAAGAAGTCAATTTCGTCCAAAAAGACATCCGCCTTGGCCATGCCCGCACGGTAGAGACGGTGTTGCAGTGGTTGGGGGATCCCTCCGGTTTACGCATTTGTGATGCCGGATGCGGGGTGGGCAGCCTCAGCTTGCCCTTGGCCGCCAGGGGGGCACAGGTGTTCGCCAGCGACATCTCGGAACAAATGGTGAACGAAGCACGCCGCCGCCAGCAAATGGAGTTGGGATCCACAGACAACCCACACTTTTGGGTCTCGGATCTGGAGGAATTGACGGGGGAATACGATGTCGTCATCTGCCTCGATGTGATGATCCACTACCCTGAAGCCGAGGCCCTGCGCATGCTAAAGCACCTGACCCGCCTGGCTCGGTCCCGCCTGATCTTCAGTTTTGCCCCCAAAACCCCCTGGCTGACGCTGCTGAAGAAAGTGGGAGAGTTCTTCCCCGGCCCCAGCAAAACCACCCGCGCCTATCAACACCGAGAGGCGACCTTGGTGAGCCAATTAACCGAATGGGGCTGGAAAGTGCAGCAGCGACAAACCATTCGCAGCCGCTTCTACTTTGCTTGGCTCCTCGATCTGGTTCGGTGACACTCGATCTGGTTCGTTAAACGGGAATGAAACATTTTCGTCTAGCTCCCCTCTCCCTCTGGCAGCGAGGCTGGGAGTAGGGGCAGCAGCGTGGAATGCTTGGGGAGTGTCTCAATCTAGTTTAAAAATGACTATAACGATCGGCTGAGGTTATCCAGTTGCTCCAGCAAATCGGGATCCGCCAACTTTTGTAGGGCAAGCCGCGCGTCATCCCGCACCCCCCAATCGGGATCGCGACTGGCGCTGGTCAGCAATTGCCTTGTTAGCATCGTGTAAACAATGAGATCCTCGAGAGCCAGTTTCACCTGTTGCCCCAGGATCCCTAAGCTCCAGGCACAGTTGCCGCGTACCGCTGCGATTGGATCTTGAGCCAAGCCCCGGCAGAGAGCTGCGACCACCTCATCCAATGCCGGGCCGGGCAACGCCTGCGCCTGGGCCAGTTGTCCGAGGGCACTGGCAGCCCACAATCGCACTGCCGCGATATCCCCGGCCAACACTTCCAGCAACACCGGGTACGCCCGCGGATCCTTGGCATTGCCCAACGCCCACACCAAGCCTTTGCGCACATAGCCGTTCCAATCCCAGCGCAAGCCCTCGATCAGCACCTCCACCTCAGCGGGATCCGGATTCCGACCTAGGGCATAGGCTGCTCCCACCCGCACCAACGGGCAGGGATCCCGGACTAGGGCCAGCAGGGGTTTAACGGCGCGGGGTTCTTCGATCTCACAGAAGGCGCGGGCCGCCTGCATCCGCAAATAGGGATCCGGATCCTGCAACTGCTGCAGCATCAGCTCCACATCCACCTCCGGCGGTGAGTGAGGTGGCAGCTCGTCTAGGGGCTCAAGGGGGGAAAAAGCGTCTTCTTGCATGAAAGGGTGCCCAGGTGTTGGCGGAGGGGACGAGGGCAAAACTTGCCCTTCCTCAAGGCAAAAGCCAGAGCCACAACAACCAAACCAGCAGCAGAGTTGCTGCCCATCATAAACTGCCGGGATCCTCCATCTGATCTGCTCTTTCCGGTTGGGATCCCGGCACCCTAAGCAAGTCCGCTCCTTCCAACACCCGCGCCGAGCGGATCACATCTCCCACCTGGATGCGCTCCACCCACTCCATCCCCTCGGTGACGTAGCCGAACACGGCATAGCGCCCGTCCAAAATCGGCAGAGCAGAGAGGGTGATGTAAAACTGGGAAGAGGCTGAGTCAAGTGGGCTAGAACGGGCCATGGCCACCGCCCCCAAACGATGGGGCAAGAGCAACTTACTCAGAGCAGCGGGATCCTGGATCAAGGTGTTGTAGCGGGGGTAGGGTTCCCCACGCAGCTGAATTTCCAGGGGGATGGTGCGCAGGCGGTTGCTCCCCGGCTCTGTTGCACCCCCTGTACCGTCACCACGGGGATCCCCACCCTGCACCACAAAAGGCTGCGGATCCTTTTCCACCCGATGGAAGGTGAGGCCATTGTAAAAGCCCCGCTGAACCAAATCCACGAACTGGCCGCCGGTCAGGGGTGCCGCTTCCCCGTGGATCTCCAGGATCACCTTGCCTACCCCCTCAGCAGTTTGCACCTCCAGCTCCACCACTGCCTTCCCTTGCAGTTGCGGGCGGCTAGCATAGGCCGCTGGGATCCCAGAGGGGGATTCTGAGAGGGGGGGTGTACTGCGACAAGCCAACAGCCCGAGACAGAGGTATCCCAGAACTAAGCCCACTCCCACTCTGCAGCGGCTCATTCGCCCCAGCTTGGCGAATTTCATCTGCCCCTTCTCCTTCAATCCAATCTCCCACCCTCCAGGCGCTGCTCAACCCAGCAGGGATCCCTATCCAGGTGATTCAGATCCGCTGCGACAGTCCCAACTGCAAGGTGACGCTTTGAGCACCATTGCTCACCCTCACACCGTAGGGGCTGATGGAGGTAACCCGCCACTCTGCTTTCACCGCATGGCCAACAGCCACCTGCCGCACCACGTTGTCGATCAAGATCAGAGCCTTGGGGGCACCTGGATCATGGATCAATCCCACCAGCTTCATCTGCGGCAGAGGCTGGGGTGGGATCCGCGCTGGCACCGGAGGCGCAGGTACCCTGGGGGGAGAGGGAAGACCAGCCCCTCTTGAAGCAAGAGGAGCGGCAACAGTCGGCGGTTTTGCCGGTTCGACCAAGACAGCCTTTGCAGAATCCTCAGGTGGAGCTTTGGGGTTTTCATCCACATCAGCAGCAGTGGGAAGCAAGGGCTCCTGGTGAGCATCGGAATGGGAAGAATTGGGTGCCTCAGCCAAGGGATCCCGAGTGGCCTGCGAAAAAACCACCGCCCGCGGGCGCAGGGTCATCCAAAAAGCCAGCCCTGCCACCAAGGTAGCGGCCAAAGCCATACCCAGCAGTAATCCTCCGGCAGCAGAGAAGCGCCGGGAAGGCAGTGGGGGCCGTGTGCCGAGGTAAGGATATTCGCCGGCTTCTGACAGCCCCTCTTCCAAGCTGTTCTCCAAATCCTCGAACAGCTCATCCAACAGAGAATCTGCCTGCTTGACTTGGCCAGACCATGCCCAAGGGGAACGACGGCCTCTGCCCGCTGAAGCATCTAACCCGGACATACAACCTCCCTAGCCTGAGCGGCGGGGATCCCGAGGAGTTGAGACACTCAGCCAACAGTTGCCGTCTATCGCCCAAAGGCTCTCAAAGGAGCCGCATTTCCGGGTACTCGGTCAACAGCGCCTCTGCCGACAGGGTGTCTCCCTCCAACTGCGGCGTCCACAGCACTTCGATGGCCACAATCCGATCTGCCGGAATCGAAGCCAGCTGCAACAGGCACTGCCGCAGATCCGCCATGGAGTTAACTACAGGTAGTGTACCCAAGTTACCACGATACGCAACCAGTAGAGTTACCAGCAGGTACTCGCCAACATCTGGGATCCCAGCAGCAGATCGCTGCAGCGCCGCTTGGGAGACTTGTTGGATCTGGTTGTTGCGGTTGCTGAGGCTTTCGACGCTGAACTTGCTCCGTTCTTGTAAAGAGGCTTGATAGAACAGGGATTCGGCGCGGGAGAGGGGCAGCTTCTCCGCTTGGGCATGGCCATAGGCCCAGTAGTCGCTGTAGCGCATCAAGCCAAGGGTGACCTCTTGCAACAGTTGGCTCAGCCCTTCTGGCGACTGAGTATCCGCCTCCAGAGCCAGGGCGTTCATGTCTTTTTGCAGTTGCCGGGCGCTGGCCAGCAGTCCCACTTTTACCTGCGCAACAGTTACCTGGGGATCGCGAACCCCAATGCTATCGTCCCCTTCTTCGGATCTGATCCCCGAGCGCAGCGTCTGCACCAAAAAGCTACCTGCCCCAACCAAGAGCAGCAGCGTCAGCAGGCCGCCACCCCCCCCTCCCCAGAAAAAGGGCACCAGCAGCGGAAAACCAAAGCCGCCTCCATAGCTGGGGTATACAGGAGCTGAGTAGTGCGGGCCAATCGAGCGGGGGGCAGAGAACGTCGGAGACCGGAAAGATCCGCCGCCAATGCGACCGCCACTGCGTGCCCAAACAGCGCCTAGGGGAGCCAGGGCCAAGGTCAAGGCCAGGGCAATGGCCAGCAGAGGCCGGCAGACGCGACCGATTCGTTTCAGCATGATCACAATGTTTTCGTCCATCACGGGGCTAGTCTTTCTTAATTCTACGCTTTCTCGTTGGCGGGAATAGGGGCGGAAACCGATCCCCCACCCGGCCATCTCACTTGTTCAATTCTTCTGTGTTGATTCTTTGTGTACTGAGCCGGCCAATGACCGTCAACCAATCGAGGCAGAGCCATGTTACGGTCTGGAAGGTTGCCAGGAGGAGGGCAAACAACAGCAATGCAAACTCAGGCTAACGTCCAAGCCGAGGAAAGAGAGCGGGTATCTTCTCCACCCCGTGCCCAGATTCGGCTGTTGGTGGTGGATATCGATGGCACGATTGCCGGGCCTTCCAACCAGGTTTCAGAGCCGGTTCGGGAGGCCATTCAGAAGGCCAAAGCAGCAGGGGTGCGAGTAGCCATCGCTACGGGTCGCATGCATCGTTCTGCCGAGCGGTTCCACTACGCGATTGGGGCCGATATGCCCCTATGCAGCTACCAGGGGGCTTTAATTCGGGATCCCGATAGCCAAAAGACCCTAAAGCACTGGAGCCTGGACTGGCCGCTGGCCGAGGAGTTGTTGCAAGCGTTGCAGGATCAGCCGGTGGGGGTTCACCTCTACATCGATGACCAGCTCTACTTACGGGAGCTGAGCCCTCTCAGTCAGGCCTATGCTGAGCGCTCTCAGGTGCCGTTCCAGATGTTCTCTTCCGCCCAATACGGACGAAGCCCCACCAAGATCCTGGCTGTTTCTGAGGATACCGAGTTCCTGCAGGAATTGCAGGGATCCCTGCGGCGGCGGTATTCCCCTGACCAGCTCTACCTCACCCGTTCAGAGCCGATTTTTCTCGAGGCTACCCATCCGGCGGTGAACAAGGGCAATGCCGTTCGTTTTTTGGCCGAGGAAATGCTGGGGTTGTCGGCGGAGCAGGTGATGGCCATTGGCGATGGCGACAACGACATTGAGATGCTGCGGTATGCGGGGATCGGGGTGGCGATGGGAAATGCCTCGCCAGCTCTCTTGCCCCATGCCGATTGGATTGCCCCTCCTGTGGCAGAAGACGGGGTGGCGGCAGCCATCGAGACCTTTATCCTGGGCTAGGCAGGGATCCCATGCCAGGTCTGGCTTCTTCTCCCTTTCCTGAGGTCACCCTGCGTCCGGCGCAGCAACAGGCGTTGGCCTACCAATCGGGGCCGCTGGGGATCGCCGCCGTTCCGGGGAGCGGCAAGACCTTTATTCTGGAGCTGTTGATCGCCGATTTGATCCTGAATCGGGGGATCCCACCGGAGCGCATCGGGGTGTTCACCTACATGCGTTCGGCGCGGGGCAATTTAATCAGCCGCATCAATCAACGTTTGCAACGGGCGGGGTATCCGGATCGCTTTACCCAGGCCTTTACCCTGCATTCTTTGTCGTTGCGGGTGTTGCGGGAGGCCCCCAGCCGTTGGGAGGAGCTGTCTATTTTGGAGGGATACGAACAGGAGCGGTTGCTCAGCCGCCTGTGCCGCGCTTGGCTCGTCCGCCATACTCAGCTCTGGGAGCCGCTGATCCCCGGCGACAACAACCCGCAAAAGATCGCCCAAAACCGAGCCCAGTTCCGGCGCAGTTTCCAGCAGATGGTGCAGGTGGTCATCAGCAGGGCCAAGAATCTGCGCCTGGGGCCAGAAGTGATCCCCAGCGAGGGCTATCTGGGCTGGGCCGCTCCCATCTACGCCGGTTATCAAGCGGAATTGCGTCGCCTGGGCAAGTTAGACTACGACGACCTGGGCTGGCAAGCAGTGGATTTGATCGAGGGCAGTCCAGAGCTGCGGGAGCAGGTGCAGAACTGGTACGACTACCTGTTCGAGGATGAGGCCCAAGACAGTTCCCCCCTGCAGGAAGAGCTGCTGCGGCTGCTCAGCCAACGCACCGGCAACCTGGTGCGGGTGGGGGATCCCAACCAGAGCATCATGGGCACCTTTACCAGCGCCGAGCCGCGGCTGTTTCGCGCCTTTTGCCAGGCCAGTCCTCAGGTGGTGCTCTTGGATGAATCCAGCCGCAGCGCCCCCCAGATCATCGCTTTGGCCAACCGTCTGGTGGAGTGGGTGAATCAGCAGCACCCCATCCCGGCTTTGCGCACCGCTCTGGCCCCCCAGCCCATTCAACTGGCTACCTCCGGTGGCCAAAACCCTCCGGCCAGCGAAGGTCGGGTGGACTTTCTGCGGGTCGTCGGATCCCCGGAAGAGGAGCTGCAACAGGTGGCGCGGCAGGCCATTGCAGCCGCCCAAGCTTTTCCCGGCCAAACGGTGGCCATTCTGGTCACCACTAACGAGCTGGGGGGCAAAGCCCTCAGCTATCTCCAGGAAATGGGAGCGGAGCGGGTGATCGATCTGTTGCGGGGCAGTCCCAGTCAGCGGCGGGTGTTGTTGCAGCTCAAGGGAATCATCGACTGGTTTGCCCAGCCCACTGCCCCCACTCGCTTGGCTGCTGCTGTGGATTGCTTGGCGGATTGGGCGGGGATCCCACGTGCTGAACTGGGACCGATGTTGAGCTGGATCCGCGCCTCTCTGCCGGAGCGGCTGCTATTTCCCAACTTTGGTGAGGCTCCCGCTCTGCCCGATGGCCCGCCTTGGCAGAACTTGGGCAGGCTGCTGCGCACCCTTGCCGGTTGGCTCCGGGCCGGGCGCTCCCCTTGGCCGGAGGTGCTGAATGTGATCGTTCAAAGCCTCTACCGCAAGCCGGAAGAGCTGTTTGTGGGTCGCTATGTAATCGATCAGCTGGAGCAGGTGCTGGGATCCCTGCCCGAAACCGATTGGCAGGAGATCGCCCAAGAATTTCAAGTGATTCTGGATCACCGCCTCAACAACTTGCCTTCGGAGATCTTCGCCTTCGACCCAGAGCCGGGCAGCATCACCGTTTCGACTCTGCATCGGGCCAAGGGGCTGGAATGGGATCAGGTGTTCATCCCCCAGGTGTCGGCCTACGAGTTTCCCACCCAGTACGAGGAGCGGCCCCTGGGGCTGAGGTTTTTGGAAGATGTGGATATGAAAGCGGAGGCCCTGGCCCAGTTGCGGCAGCTCAGCCCCAAAAGCTGTTGGGATCTGCAGGCCGACTCTGCCACCAAGCAAGCCTTTTTGGACTTGGCAGCGGAGCGGCTGCGGCTGCTGTATGTGGGCATCACCCGCAGCAAACGACGGCTCACCCTCTCGGTATCCAGCCAATCTCGCTTTGGCACAGAGCAGAGTTCATCTTTGGTGTTTCGGGTGTTAAGTCGCAGTTTTAGGGCCGGTTGACCGGGTGAGTCTCTCGTTCTTCATGGATTGGCAACCTGCTAGCATGGCTAAGCCCGATAGCGCTTGCGCGCCGCCTTGCGGCAATGGGGCAGTCTTTCAGAAGCTATGGATATTCTGCAATGCAACCTCGGCGTATTGCCCGCGAACTGGCCCTGCTGGGGGTCAATCAACTGCCAGCCACGGCGGCCAAACTGAGCGAAAAACAACTGGAGGACTTGCTGCTGGCAGCCATCCGCGCCCTGAGTGAAGAGACCCATGAAACCCTCTCCACAGCGGCGGCGGAAATCCAGCGCAGCGACCGTTTGTTGCACGAGAGCGATCCTCTATTGTTGGCCGATTCGGATCCCAAGGAAGAGGGTGGATCCCGCTCCGTCACCCTCCGCCTTCAGCAGGCCCAACGACACCTGCAGCGCCTGGAAATCACTCTGAAGGAGGCGGACGTTCCTGACCCCAATGCCTTACGGGGGGAATTGCTGGAGCTAATCCAGCAGGTGCAAGTGGCCCTCGGCAACGCCGGCCAAGCCTTAGAACACCTGGAACAGCGGCTGCACAGCGTCCGCCACATCTTGGATGAGGTTGTCCAGTTGTCCCAAAGAGCAGTCAACCGGGTGGGCGTTGCCCTGTCCATGCCGGAACTGTTGTACATTGCCCAATCCCAAGAAGTGCGCGCCTACGCTTTGCAACTGTTAACTGCCCTGCGAACCCACAAGGAGGCGATTGATGCTCGTTTGCAAAAGGCTTTGGTGGGTTGGCAATTGCAGCGGGTTGGTCGGATCGAACGAGATATCCTGCGCCTGGCGGTGGTGGAGATGGAAATACTGGCCAGCAGCCCCGTGAAGGTTGCCATCAACGAAGCTGTAGAATTGGCCAAAAAATACGGGGATCCTGAGGCCGCCGCTTTCGTCAACGGAGTGCTGCGACGGGTAGTGGACAGCCAGATGGAGACCCACCGGGGTCGGGATCCCTCCCTCCCTGGTTCTGGTTCCGGGGGCTGAGCAGATCACTGGGGATCTTCCTTGCCAGGATAAAAGTCGGGATCCATCACCTGCTCAAATGTGTAGGGACACTGGGCAGGCAGATCTGCTTCAGACAATGGTGTTTCTCTCACCACCAACAGGATCCCGTCCTGGTGAGCCTCTTGCAGGGCTGCCGAAAGATCGGGCTTGAGGCTGGGACTGTCTTTGAGCAATCGCTGGATCTGGCGGCGTTGTTCAGTAATCGTTGCCCGCCAACTTTTGCCTCGCAGGTGGGGTTGCAATTGCCACTTCAGCAAATGCCCTACCAGGATCCCCAGCCGGTGCAGCAATTCCCGGCGTTCTTGCCTGCCCAAAGCCTCGATTTCCTCCACCAAGTTGGCGATATCCAGTTGATCCCACTGCCCCGATTTCAGCAGTGCGGCTTGCTTTTGCGTCCAGGCATAGAAGTCGTACTCGTAAAGTTGCATGCTTCATTGCCTAACTGGGCACTGGCCAAGGAGATCTTACTGACCCCGAACTACCCCTTTTTACCTTGAGCTCATTGATTTCCCGGACTAGGCCAAGCCCGGGAATGCTTGCGGAAAGCGGGTTTTGCCGGTTGGTTGGGGAAAGCGGGCGATGAGACTCGAACTCACGACATCCAGCTTGGGAAGCTAGCGTTCTACCACTGAACTACGCCCGCGTAAATCAATCTCAAGTTTAGCAAGCTGAAACCCTTGCTGAATCTAACCTATCACGTTCCCGACCCCTTGAGTAGGTGGGGAGTTGGGGGGCATATTTTGCCCGCAATTTGACCAGCAGGGAATGACGTCGAGAGACAAAGCTATCGTGCATGCTGGGGCAGGGCGAGAGTGGGTTAATCATCATTTCACATGGGATCCCTGGTACAACTGAGGCAGTATTCTGTCTGCGGCCTATGTCCAGCATCCTCCTGCTCTCCGGTAGTCCCAGCACTCCTTCTCGCTCAGAAGCCGTTTTACATCACGCTGCCGGGATCCTGTCCGATCTGGGGTTGACCACTCAGTTTGTTTCGGTGCGGGATTTGCCCCCAGAGGATCTGGCGCTGGCCAAGTTCGATAGCCCTCAACTCAAGGCAATTCAGCAAAAGGTGGCCCAAGCTACCGGGATCGTCATCTCTGCTCCCGTTTACAAAGCCTCCTATCCAGGTGTGTTGAAGGCACTGCTGGATTTGCTGGATCAAGACGCCTTTACCGGTAAAGTGATTCTCCCCATTGCCACCGGGGGAACCCTGGCCCATCTGCTGTCCATCGACTTTGCGATGAAACCTGTGCTGGCGGTGATGGGGGCAACCCACATCCTGAGAGGGGTTTATATCCTGAGTTCTCAAATTCAGTTGGACGCTGCCGGAACACTACAGCTAGAGGCCGACATCGAGGAACGTCTGCGAGCAGGGCTGCAGGCACTTGCACAGGCGGTGAGATAGAAGAAATCAGCACTTCGGGAGACTGGCTGAATACCGGATTGGTGCCCTGGGCCCGGAAGCGGTTGCGGCAATCCATTCGGGAAACTGCAGGGGTGATCGCCCGGTCAGGCTCGACAAGCCGTGGAAGAACCGACGGCAGGGGATCCCTTTTGCAGATATGGCCAGAATGAACTACCCCACCGCATAGGCGGATGGGGTTTCTGATGCCCCATCCACTTGACGGCAGGATTTTAGTCTCTTCC
>NZ_JANSHN010000029.1:0-37962 GCF_047461655.1 Synechococcus sp. W55.1 | reverse complement strand
GCGGACGAAGGGACTTGAACCCTTACGCCTTGCGGCACTAGATCCTAAGTCTAGCGCGTCTGCCGTTCCGCCACGTCCGCAAAACCTGCATGACCCAACTGGTTACCTGCGCCAGCATTCCAGTTGGAGCCCGCCCACCTATGCTAACCCAAGCCGGCTCTGGCTAACCCGGCAGCTGGGCAACAGCAACCTTCAGATCATCTGTGGCGTCCAGAACCACCCAACCTTGCCCCACCGCCCGCTTCCACAGCTCAAAGTGGAGGTGCGGCCCAGTTACCGCTCCGGTCGCCCCCACATAGCCGATGACGGATCCCCGCTCTACCACTTCCCCCGGTGTTACAGCAACTTCGGACATGTGGCCATAGCGAGTGCGCCGACCGCCGGCATGCTCCAGCACAACGGTGATCCCTAGACCCCCCAGGGATCCCGAAGTGACCACCTTGCCGCTTAAAGAGGCCAAGATCGGCGTGCCCATGCTGGCCCCCAAATCCACTCCAGCATGAAACTCCGGCTCTCCGCGGATGGGGTGAATTCGCATGCCAAATCCAGAAGTAATCGGCACCGGGTGAGGTAGGGGGTAGAGCAGTCGTTCTTCACCTACGGCCAGTTCAGGCAACGTCGGCGTTCCCGGTTCAGGAGCTTGGGGCTGGCTGGGATCCTCGATGCGAATCTCTTGGCCGGGGGCGAGAATGATGCGGCGACCGGAGCTGCGTTCCATCAGCACCACCGGCACCCCACCTTCAGGCTGAGCATGGGGAACCCGGTCATGGTTCTTCTGGGGCTCAATCACGATCTCGCGGCCTACTACCGTCTCTGGGCGGGTTTCTGCCTCAAGGGTCGCAGGGCTGCCCTCTCCCAGGGGAATGGCTCCATCCAGCAGCAGGGCTGCTGCCCCAGGCGTGTCTAGGGCCGGTTCCACCATGGGCGGCGGGGGCAAAGGGGTTGGTTGGGTTTGGGCCAGCAGAGCAGTGGGATAAAACCAGAGCAGAGCCAGCCCCAGCTTCAGCCAAAAGCGCAGCCGCCGAGCTCGGGGGGAGAAAAGGCGCGCTGCCATAACCAAAAGCTTCATCACCGAGTTCAACACAGGCCACATAAAAAACACAAGAGAAATTACAGGCTATCGCCCGCCGGCATGTGATAGCTCAAGCGAACTTGGTCGGGTGTAAGCGTCCGGATGGATTGCTGCTGTTGCAGATGTCGCTCCCCTTGTGTTTGTACTCGCACCCTTCCATCCTCGGCAAGGCCCAAGATCGTGAGGCTAGTCCCCCTTTCGAGCCATTGGACTTGCGGCTTGACCATCCAGGCTTCGTACTCTGAGCGAACGGGGGCAAATCCCCCTTGCAACCAGACGTGGAATCCCTGCTCCATCCCCTGCAGAACCCAGCCGGCAATCTCGGTGCGGTCGAGTGAGCGGTGCAGAGGGGATCCCAAAATTTGGGCTAAGGTGATTGCCCCAACGGGAACGGGGTTGTTGACATTCACCCCCACACCGGCCACCAACCCCAGCAGTTGCCCGCCCCCCCCAAAGCGGCTTTGTACCAGGATCCCCCCCAGCTTGAGCAGAGAATCCGGGCGCTGCTCGTCCACCACCACCAAATCGTTGGGCCATTTCAGCCGCAGCGGGATCCCAAGGTTTTGCCGTAAACGGCCCGCAATGCCCCAGCCCAAGGCCAGGGTCAGTTCCAGCAGCGAGTGATGCAAGGGCGGGGATCCCAGCCAAACGGACAGGTATAGTCCCCCCGGCTGCGAGTGCCACACCCGCCCATGTTGACCTTGCCCGGCCCGTTGGCGGGTGCTGACCAAAACTGTGCCCACCGGCAGCGGCTGTGGGAAGCGACGCCCCCAATCCAAGAGCAGCCGATTGGTGGAATCGGTCACCGCCACCTGCAGGAGATAGCGGCCCCACCGGCCCGTTCGGGATCCCAGCCGCGAGGGAGAAAGCATCTCTACCCGGGATTAGCTCAACACAATGTCTTCCGCCGGACGCTGGGCCAGCCGCTTGAGGTTTTGGTAGCGCAACATGTCCAGCAGATCATTGCCCGAGCGCCCCTCCAGACGGGCCTCCACATGCAGCGCCTGCCCTAGGGCCTCCACCGCCTGCAGCCGCGGGATCCCGCGCAACACCAGGCGATCCACCGCATAGGCGTCGGCAGCCAACAGACGACGGTCATTGGTTTGGTCGCGGCGCAACTGCCAGAGGGCCAAGCCACTCAAACCCCCCGAAACGGTTGCTCCCACGGGATCCTGTTGTACGGCCTCGAAGATCAAGCTCAACCCCCCCAGAGCTGCTATGGCCAGGTAAAAGTCGATCTGCCGCGACACCGCCCGACTGTAGTAGCCCACCTTGTGCAGGAACAGCCCCGCCCGCTGCAGGGGGGTAAATTGCCGCCACTCGTAGGGCTTGATGAACAGCCGCATCTGCCGTTCCCAGGGCATTTGCCGACGGCCTTTGATCACCACCGTTTGCCGTTCCGAGGCGGGCAAGATCTTCACACTCTCCCGCATACTGGCTGGCAGCAGATCCAACAGGCGCTCAATCTCCGCCTGATCCAGAACGTAGTTTTCGTAGCCGTAGTATTCCGAGTTCATGCCGGGCCTGCTCCTCAGCTTAGTCCCATCGCCTGACGCATCTCTCGCACCGCCCGATCCAGCCCCACCAGCACCGCTCGACTGATAATGCTGTGGCCGATGTTCAGCTCCTCTATGCCAGGGATCCGCGCCACTGGGCCGACATTCCAGTAGGTAAGACCATGTCCCGCATTCACCCGCAAGCCCAGCTGAAGAGCCTGTTGGCTGGCCTTTTCCAGGTGGTCAAGTTCCACCTGCCGCTGAGCTGCGGATGAGGCTTCTGCATAGCGCCCCGTGTGGAGCTCCACCCAGCGGGCTCCCACTTGGGCAGCAGCGGCAATTTGGGTCGGATCCGGGTCGATAAACAAGCTGACGGGAATGCCGGATCCCTGCAGTTGGCCGACCACATCCCTGAGGCGCGACACCTGCCCCGCCACATCCAACCCACCTTCGGTGGTGATTTCCTCCCGCCGCTCAGGAACCAAAGTGACGTAGTCAGGCTTAATCTCCAGGGCAATCGCCACCATCTCCTCGGTGGCTGCCATCTCTAAGTTGAGGTGGGTGCGCACAGTTTGCCGCAACAGCCGCACATCCCGATCTTGAATGTGACGGCGATCCTCGCGCAAGTGCACCGTAATGCCATCTGCCCCCGCCAGCTCGGCAATCACCGCTGCCGCTACCGGATCTGGCTCCACCGTGCGGCGTGCCTGTCGAAGGGTGGCAATGTGGTCGATGTTAACTCCAAGACTTAACAAGGCTTTACTGCTTTGGGTGTAGAGGAGAATACCCCTAGTATTACATTATTCAATTTACGCCGGTCAGATGAGCCAGGATGCCATGGGCCTCAGGCCGCGAGGGTGTAGGCTTTACTCTATGATCGAGTAGCGACGTCTCGCCTGTGCGGGATCCACTCCGGGCTTGCCATGACAGATCCAGATGCCTCTCTGGCGGTGGGACAACACTCCATTGTTGACCGGGCGCGGGTGCCGGCCTTAATTGCCCAGTACTTGCCGGTGGAGATCTGCATTTACTACCAAGTCGTCCCCTTGGCCCTGGATACCGACAGCCTCATCTTGGGCATGGTGGATCCCCAGGATTTGGCGGCGTTGGACTATGTGAGCAAAATGCTGGCCTATTCCCAGATTTCCGTCCAGCCAATCCCTCTCACCGCTCAGCAGCAGCAGGATTTAATTGCCTACTACTTCAGCCATCCCCCCGACCCGGCAGAGGTGGAGCGGCTGCGCCTCCAGGCCCAAGCCAACCGGGTGACTCGGGAGGTTCCTGCTCCTGCGGCGGGGCCCCCCACGCAGTTGACTCCAACCCAGCCTCCGTCCGCCCGACCAACCGCTCCGCCCGTACCCGCCGACGAATCGGAAGAGACGGTACAGCAGTTGCTCAACTCGATGCTGCGGCGGGCTTTGGATGAGAAAGCCGAGCAAATTTTCGTGGAACCTCAAGAGGGGCCTTCTTGTCGAGTGCGCTACCGCCAGCAGGGGATTTTGCGGGATCTGTTCAAAGATCTCTCCGAGTCCATACGAGCGAAGTTGATCACCGCCATGAAGCGGATGATGGCGCTGGATCCGGAGTTGATCGGGGAGCCGCAGCAGGCAGAGGTGGAGCGGATGTACCGGGGGGAGCCACTGGTGTTGCAGTTGCGCATCATACCGCAGCGCTCCAAAAGTGGCCAGACTGCCGCCTCTAGAGAAGGGGCCATCTTGAGCATCCTGCGAGGGGAAGCTCTCCAGAAATATCAACAAGGCCAGAATAACCTCCGCGTCTCTGAGACCCTAGCTTTGGCCCAACAGACCTATCAACTGCTGCAACAATTGCAAAGTGCTCTCAGCAACACAGTTGACAAGCTTAAGCAGTACCCCAGTCCGCCGCGGAGCGACTGGCCCCTGATGACGGAGGTGTTGGCAGCTATTCAAGCCCAAGCCCAGATGATCGCCATCCACCAGCGGGACTGGGAAAAACTCAATTCCGGCAGTTGATCCCCTAAAACCAGCCCCGAGCAAAATCCCTTCAACGGGATCCCTCCCGCAGCAGCACCAAAATCACTCCGGCAATGATGCTGATGGTGGCACCGGCAATCAGGCTGGTGGCCAGACGTTCTAACCGTTCCCCAATGGTTTGTGAGGTGTCGAACTTAAAAGCGAGCTTTTCGACATCACTGGAGAGCTTTTCAACCCGCTCTGAGAGCTTTTCGACATCACTGGCAAGCTTTTCGACATCGCCCGAGAGCTTTTCGCTATCCTCTGAGAGCCGATCGAGCCGCCTCAAAACTTCCTCTTGTTGTTGGGTGAGGCGAGCTATCGCTTGGCTGTTGGCCTCGACCAGGCGCTCGACCCGCTCTAGGCGCTCTTCCGTTGAAATCGTCATGGAGGCTGACAGTCGCGAGTACGGTACACCAGGATACCCATCCTATGCTATTGCCGACTGTTCGTCTCTCCGGCAGGGGTTGAACGGGAGGGCATCCCATTCTGCTGGCCTGGATGGGGTGCGATAATCTTGAGATCGTGAAGTCTTGTCCGTTAGCTTCCATGCCGTCAAAAGATCCAACTTCTCTGCCCAAGCCCCAGTCGCCATCGGGGGCAACCCCTGCCAGCTCGGGATCCCGCAGCTGGTGGCAGGCGCAACGGGAAAACCTTCTGACGGTGGTGCTGGCACTGTTGCTGGCCTTCGGCATTCGCACCTTTGTGGCGGAGGCGCGTTGGATCCCATCTGATTCGATGCTGCCCACTCTGGAAGAAGGGGATCGGCTGGTGGTGGAAAAGGTCAGCTACCGCTTTGGTTCGCCCAGACGAGGTGACATCATTGTTTTCAACCCCCCCGCCAAGCTGAACTTTGACGGGGCCTACATCAAGCGGGTGATCGGCCTGCCGGGGGATCGCATTCGCATCGCCAACGGTGAGGTCATCATCAACGGGATCCCGCTGCGGGAAGACTACATCTATGCCCCTCCCGACTATTCTTGCCCTGGCGAGCGCTGTCCTGGAGTTCCCAATCAGGGATCCGAATTCGTGGTTCCTCCCCGCTCCTATTTTGTGATGGGGGATAACCGCAACGATAGCCAAGACTCCCATGTGTGGGGTTTCTTGCCGGAAGAAAACATCATCGGCAACACCATTTTTCGCTTTTGGCCCCCAAATCGCCTACACTTTTTCGCCCCGCCAGAATATCCTGAGCTTCTTCCAGAGGCCCAAGTGTTGGGCAACACAGCCCGGTAGAAAGCCAGCTTGACCCTGTCGGGACTGCTCAGTGCAGCCGCTCCAGCACATAGTCCACCATCTGAAACAAAGCACGACGCGCCGCAGAGTCCGGCAGGCTATACAGCGCTTCGGCAGCCCGCTGGGCATAGTCGCGGGCCAACTGACGAGAGCGTGGGATCCCTTCGCTTTGATACACCCACTCTAGGGCCTGCTTCAGATCTTGCGGGTTGGACAGTTCCCTGAGAATGAGCTCTCGCATCTGGGGAAATTCCTCTAGGGCAAACAGAACAGGTGCAGTGAGGTTGCCCTGGATGAGGTCGGATCCCACAGGCTTACCGAGCATCTCCGCCGAGGCAGTGAAATCCAGCAGATCATCGACGATCTGAAAAGCAATGCCCAAATCCCGCCCAAAATCGAACAGGCGATCCGCCACTTCCTCGCTAACCCCGCTCAGCAGGCCAGCAGCCTTGGAACTGCCGGATATGAGGGAGGCTGTTTTGTAGAAGCTCTTGGCCAGGTAGTCTTCCATCGACACATCGGGGTCGAAGCGGGTGAGGCTCTGGCGCACCTCCCCTTCTGGCAAGTCCATGATGACCTTGGAAAGGAGCTTCACTACCTCCAGGTTGTCCAGATTGGCCAAATACCAGGCAGCTTGACCGAAAAGGTAATCCCCCGCCAGCACGGCTATCCGATTGTCGAAGAGGGTGTTCACCGTATCGATGCCCCGTCGCACATCGGCAGCATCAATCACATCGTCGTGAACCAGGCTGGCCGTGTGGATCATCTCGGTGATCTCTGCCAAGCGCCAATGACGGGGAGTGATCTCTCCATCTGGGGTGGTGGCACGGGCAATGAGGAGCACGATGGCTGGCCGGATCCCTTTCCCCCCCGCCGAAAACAGATGTTCGGCAGCCATGGCCAGAATGGGGTGCTTGGCACTCACCAACCGCGTCAGGTTCTGGCGTAAACGCTCCAGATCCGCTTCTACAGGGCCAAAGGGGGAGAGCACAGAGGTCATGGAGCCAAAGTATGAGAGGTTTTACAAAATTTCACATCTTTTCCTATTGTAGAGTACCCCATCGTTCCCGGGGAAAACCAGGCAGTATCATGCAAGCAGTCTTTTGCCCTTTTTATGTCGGATCCCGTCCCCCCACTTCGATCTCATTCCGTTCCACCGCTCCCTTCAGAACCCGATTGGGAGGAGGAGTGGGAGCTGGCGCTGGAAAAGCCGCCGCTGCCTGGGCGGGCCCAGCCTCACCATCATGATCCCCAGTCTCGGCGCAAGTTGACCAACCGCTTGGCTCGCATCGAAGGGCATGTGCGTGGGATCCGCTCCATGATCGAGCAGGATCAGCCCTGTCCAGATGTGCTGCTGCAAATTGCCGCCGTCAAGGGAGCGCTGGATCGGGTGGCGCGGCTGATTTTGGACGATCACATTCGCCACTGCATCCGCCATGCCATCGAGACCGGCAATATCGAAGTGGAGCTGGAGGAGTTGCAGCGGGCTCTGGATCGCTTTATCAGCTAAGTCTCGATGGCCAGATTTAACTTGATGAAAGTCTCCCCTTGCTTGGCTCAGGGGAACGCCAAACTGGGCTGTCAATATCTGCAGCGGGGGCTGGCCGTTGTGATGCTATCTAGTACCCCAGGTCATTCAGAAGGTTGGGGGGAGGGCTGGGTATAGCGCTCCAGCAGAGATGCGCTTTTGAGTTGCCACTGCAGTCCCATGAAGGCCCAGTCGATAAACTCGTTGATCTCCTCAGCGCTGAACTGCATGGCTTTGCCGATCTCGAAAATTAGCTCCTCTTCTTTTTCCACCAGCTGGCTATTCACCACCGCCATTGCTGCCAAATCCCGCAGGATCAAGGCCCCTGCCGCATTGCGCATGGGCGGGATCCCGCTGATATCCAAAGGTGCGCCTGCTTCATCGGCCAGATAGGTTTGGGCCAGTGGCGCTTCGATGCCTACCCCTTCTGCGATTTGCATGAAGAAAGAGGTTTCTTCTTCGTCCAACTGGCCATCTACTCGGGCCACCGCAATCAGGGCCTTGAGGTAGAGCTGGCGCTGCTCGTCTGTCAAATCGGCGTAGTTGATCATGGGAGTTGCTGCTGAATGTAGGGTTTTCTCTTCAACTCTGCCATGAAGGTTGCCTTCCAAACCGGGGTCGGACATTTTCCAGTCAAGTTCCAGTCAAGCAGAAAATCGCTTAAAATAAAAAGCCTGTGTCTACCGGCCAAACGCCAAAGGCTCGGAGCGAGGCTCTGGAGCTTCAGCAGGCTTGGCGGGTCTAGGCGAACTCTTTTTTGGATTTTTTGGATCTTTACAGCTTGCGGAGCGTCCCCCAAGGAGTGGATACCCCATGGTCAAATTGCGGCTCAAGCGCTACGGAAAAAAGCGGCAACCCAGCTATCGCATCATCGCCATTGAAAGTAAAAGCCGCCGTGAAGCCCGTCCGCTAGAGGAACTGGGTTACTATAACCCGCGCACCAAGGAGACGGTTTTGCAAACGGCAGGCTTGCTGAAGTGGTTGCGTTGTGGCGCTCAGCCCACAGAGACCGTGGACAGTCTCCTCAAAAAGGCCGGCATCTACGAGATGTTGAAAGCAGGGGAAGGCGGAGTGGTTGCCTCGATTCGCATCCCGGCCATGGCCAAGCCTGAAGCTGGGATCCCTGAGGCGGCAGAAGAGACTGCTGCAACAGAGTCCGTGGCCGAAGCTGAAGTCGCCGATGTTCCCGAATCGGAATTGAGCGAAGCTGCCACCGAGACAGCAGCAGAATTAAGCCCTCCGGAAGCTGAAGTTGAAAAGCCTCAGGTTGAGGAAGCGGTTGAGACCTAGGGTCGGCTGCGCTTTCGGCTAAGCTTGGCTTGGCCAGTTGTTCCCTCCTGTCGTCTAGCTCTCTATGCCAGACTACAAGGCTCTCGCCCATCTTTTGATCGAACCGTTGCTCAGCAGCGCCTCTCTTCAAACGGATGTGGAAACCACCTGTGGCGGGCGAAAGGTTTGGCTGCGACTGGCCTTTGACCCGAAGGATCGCGGGCGGGTGTTCGGGCGAGGCGGGCGTACCTTGCAGGCGATTCGACAGGTGATGATGGCTGCAGCTCAGTTGGCGGGCCAATCTCTGTACATCGACATCTACGGAGAAGCGGGAGAGCGGGAATGAGCCAAATTCTCACCTTTCTGGGCAAGGGGGGCACAGGTCGGAGCACCTTGGCCGTGGCGGCGGCTCGCGCGGCAGCCCAACAGGGGCGGCGGGTGCTGTTGGTGGGCCATCAGGCGGGGCCGGGGTTGGAAATGCTCTTGGGCGGGATCCCGCTTTCCGGCGAGCCGGTGACCATTGCTGCCAACTTGAGCGTGGTGCAGTTGCGGACAACCCAACTTTTGGAGCAAAACTGGACGGCAGCCAAAGAGCTGGAAGCCCGATACGTGCGCACTCCCTTTTTCCGGGAGATCTACGGCCAGGAATTGGGGGTGTTGCCGGGTATGGATCAGGCCCTGGCCCTGGAAGCTCTGCGCCGTTACGATGCCAGCGGCCAATACGACTGCATTCTCTACGACGGGCCGGGGGATCTGACCACCTTGCGAGCTTTTGGGATCCCGGAGGTGGCCAGTTGGTACTGGCGGCGGGCTTCCAAGGCTTTTTTGGGATCCGACTTGGCCAAAACCCTGCGACCCTTTGCCGAGCCGTTGCTGCGTTCGGTGAGCACTGTGGAGTTTTCCTCTCTGGAGGATCTGCCGGAGCGGTTGGGGGGCATGACTAACCTCTTGGAGCAGGGACGACAGGCCATTGCCGATCCGCGCCGTGTGCTGGCCCACCTGGTGACCACCCCAGACCCGATGGCCGTGCAAACCGCCCGTTACCTTTGGGGGAGCGCTCAGATGGTAGGGCTGACGGTGGGTGGCCTCTGGGTCACCCCTCTGGCTCCGGGGGAGGTCTCGGCTGCCGATTTTTTCCCGCTGACAGTACGGACACTCCCCCTGCGTCAGGGATCCGATTGGTCGGCTTTGGAAGCGGCAGTAGGAGGGATGTTCGCCGTGCCGGATGTGCCGCCGCCCGTGGCCATCGACGAGGGATCCCGTACAGTCAAGCTGTTTATTCCCGGCTTCAGCAAGGCGCAAATCGAGCTGAGCCAGTCGGGCCCGGAGCTGACCATCACCGCCGGGGATCAGCGGCGCAACTTGTTCTTGCCCCCCAGCTTGGCGGGTCGGCAGGTGACCGGGGCCAAGTTTCAAGAACCCTTCCTGGTCATCAGCTTCGGCTAAGACCATCCCCAGGTGTTCCCCTCTGTTCGCGTCAACGGGATGGAGTCCTCGGGAGAGAGCGATGTTGGCCAAACGGATCATTCCCTGTCTGGATGTGGCGGCGGGGCGCGTGGTGAAAGGGATCCAGTTTGTGCACTTGCGGGATGCCGGGGATCCGGTGGAGCTGGCCCAGGCTTATGATCAGGCGGGGGCCGATGAGCTGGTCTTTTTGGACATCACCGCCACCCACGAAGAGCGGGAGATTTTGTTGGAAGTGGTGCGGCGCACCGCAGAGCAGGTGTTCATTCCCCTCACGGTGGGAGGAGGGATCCGCGATCTGGAGGGGATCCGGCAACTGCTGCGGGCCGGGGCAGACAAGGTCAGCCTCAATTCGGCGGCGGTCAGGGATCCGGATTTGGTGACTCAAGCCAGCCGCTGGTTTGGATCCCAGTGCATTGTGGTGGCCATCGACGCTCGCGCCAAACCGCAGGGAGGGGGATGGGAAGTGTACGTGCGCGGGGGGAGGCAGCCGACGGGGCTAGACGCGGTGGAGTGGGCCAAAACCGTGGCCGAACGGGGGGCAGGGGAGATCTTGCTCACCAGCATGGACGCCGATGGCACTCAAGCAGGCTATGACCTCGAGCTAACCCGGCGGGTGGCCGAGGCGGTGTCGGTGCCGGTGATCGCCTCTGGGGGTGCAGGAGCGTGTGCCCACATCCGCCAGGCTCTGCAGGAAGCGGGAGCAGAAGCAGCGCTGTTGGCTTCTCTGTTGCACTACGGCCAGTTAACGATTGCCCAAATCAAAGCCGACTTGGCCGCCCACGGCATTCCGGTGCGTTGCTAACTCTGCGAGGGATCCTATGCAAGCTCAGGATCTGGCCGCTCTCTTGCCCAAGGTAAGTCGGCTGGCGGAGGCGGCAGGACAGGCTATTTTGCCCATCTACAGACAGGAGCAGCTTCAGGTAAGGGCCAAGGCGGATGCCTCTCCCCTTACAGAGGCGGATCTGGCCTCCCACCACCTGATCCTGCAAGGCTTGCAAGACCTGACCCCAGGGATCCCGGTGCTCTCGGAAGAATCGGGCGGGATCCCTTACCCAGAGCGGCAACAGTGGGAGCGGTTTTGGCTGGTGGATCCCTTGGATGGCACCCGAGAGTTTATCGGGCGCAACGGCCAGTTTACGGTGAATATTGCTCTCATCGAGGAAGGGATCCCCATCCTGGGGGTCGTCCATGCCCCAGCTCTGGGCCTCACCTACGCGGCTGCGCAAAAGCTGGGGGCCTGCAAGAGGGAAAGGACTCCGTCCTGCGTTCACGAACAGCCCATCCGCACCTGCCCTTACGCCCAAGAACCCCTACAAGTGGTGGCCAGCCGTTCCCACAGCAACCCGGAGACGGAGCAGTTCCTCGAGCGGCTGCGGCAGCGCTGTGGCTCTCTGGAAGTGAAGTCTGTGGGCAGTGCCCTAAAGCTTTGCCTTGTGGCCGAAGGATCTGCCCATCTCTACCCTCGCTTCGGCCCCACCATGGAGTGGGATACTGCCGCTGCCCAGTGCATTGTGGAGCAGGCGGGGGGAAGGGTTACCGATCTGGCAGGGGATCCCTTGCGCTACAACAAGCCCGACCTGCACAATCCATCCTTTGTGGCGGCTGCCGAAGGCATGGCCCAACTGTGGCAGAACCTGATCCCCTGAGCGAAGCCCCGGCTACATGCCCATCTCTGTGGGGTTAAAGCCATCCGGGAACTTGGTGTACTCGTCGTAAAGGGCACCGCGGAAATGGGTGTTGGTGATGATGGCTCCGCGCAGATCGGCCCCAATCCGCAGATCGGCTCGGTTCAGCTCGGCTTCGCTGAGGTCGGCCCTGAGCAATTTGGCCCGGTAGAGGTTGGCCCCCCGCAAATCTGCCTTCACCAACTTAGCCCCAATCAGGTTCACCCGTCGCAGCTTGGCTCCGCGCAGGTCGGCTCCCGAGAGATCTGCTCCCGACAAATCCGCCTCGCGCAAATCTGCCCCACTCAAGTCGGCATCCCGTAGGATAATGCCCTTCAAATTCGCGCCACTCAACTGCGCTCCACTCAGGTTGGAGCCCGAAAAATCCCGTTGGCCAGACGCATAAGCCTGCAACAGTTGCTTGGCATCCAAGAGAGGCTTGATACTTGCTGTTGTCATCGCTGTTTGTTCTCTCACAAAACCGTAGGCAAACTAACCTCAGCCCTGCCGGAAGCAGGCTGTGACCCTTTCGCAGGTTGATTACCCTCTGGGGATCCCTGCCACTTGAGGTAGAACGCTTTGCCGACAAAGCCAGCCCTGCTGGCCGGCAGAAGGGCTGCCAGAGTCCTTGTTGGTTAGCTTACCACCCCCCGGCCCAAACTCAGCCCGGCAAGCCTTGAGAGTCGGAGGAGAGCGACATTCCGCCTGTTAGAGCTGGTCAATCTCCTTGCGCAAATTTTCCAACTCCAGATCGACTTCGCTCTCACCTGCGGTGGAAGGTTGGCCTGAGGACTTTGACCCTCCAGAGGGCAACTGACCCTGGATCGACGCCTTGAGCATCAGCAGCTCGTGATCTACATCCGAGCCACCCGCCTCCAAAGCGGCAAACTGGTTTTCCAAATTGTCTACCGCCAGCTCGGCTACTGCCGCCGACTGGGCCTCCAGGGAGTTCACCTTCTCCTCCATGCGCTCAAAAGCGGCAAAGGCGCTTGTGGCGTCCACCCGCCCGATGACCTGGTTGATTTGTTGAGAAGCTTTGGCCGCGCGGGCCCGGGCGATGAGCATGTCTTTTTTGGTCTTGGCCTCAGCGATCTTGCTCTCCAGCTTGGTCATGTTGGACTTCAGGATCTCCACCTGCTTAGTCTGCTCATCCAACTGCCGCTTCAGGCTTTGGGCAGTCTCGGCAAAGGTTTTCTTGCGCACCAGCGCTTCCCGAGCCAAAGCTTCGTTGTTGTTGCGCAGGGCCAACTCGGCGCGTCTTTGCCACTCATCAACACTCTGCTGTGCTTGCTCATACTGCCGCTCTATCCGCTTCTGGGCAGCAATGGCCTGGGCAACCGCTTGCCGCATCTGGTAGTGATCCTCAGACATGTCCTGAATGGTCTGGTTCAGGATTTTCTCCGGATCCTCGGCGCTGCTGACCAGCGCATTGATATTGGATCTAATGATTCGGCTGACCCGATCGAACAATCCCATCGGTTGCTTCCCCCTCTAGCGGTCTGACCTAATGCTACCCTTGCTGCTTTGATGCCTTCCAGTGCTTCTACTCCAGTATAGGGATCCAGGGCAATTTGCGAGTTGCCTGTGGATGAGTTCAACATGTTGCTCTACAATGCCGGTGCAACCGGGTTCCTAGCCAATGGAGTGAGAGCGCTCTGGCCTTACGTCGGGGTGCTGTGGGCATTCAATCTTTAAGTCTTGCGGTAGGGATTTCTGGAGTTGGGTGCGGATCCCTGTCAGGCAAAGGGCATACCTACCCCGGCTTGGAGTGGGTATGGCTGGAAAGAACTGTAACATTCGCTTGCCCCAACATCTCACAGAGCGGATAATGTTTGCTTACCTTCGTTGGCCGAGCGGTGCTGGTGCTAGCGGTGCGTAGCACTCTCCCTGTTTCTGGCTCGCGGCTGTAGGTCAAAGCGAAGTTTGAGCAGTTGGTGTTGTCCGAGTTCTCTGCCCCAGGTTCACGATTCAGGAGAGGGATCCGTGGCTCAGCGCCCGATTATTCTGGGTATTGTTGGCGATAGTGCTGCTGGGAAGACCACCCTTACCCGCGGCATTGCCCAAGTCTTGGGGGAAGAAAACGTTACTGTCATTTGCACCGACGACTACCACCGCTACGACCGCAAGCAACGCGCTGAACTGGGGATTACAGCCCTTCATCCCGACTGCAACTACCTGGATATCGTTCAGCAGCACCTGACGCTCCTGCGCACCGGCCAGCCGATCCTAAAGCCCGTCTACAACCACAGCACCGGCACCTTTGACCCTCCAGAGTACGTCAAGCCCAACAAATATGTCATCGTCGAAGGGCTGCTGGGCTACTTTACCCGTGGCATGCGGGATAGCTACGATGTCAAGGTTTATTTGGCCCCTCCCGAACATCTACGCGCCCTTTGGAAGATTAAGCGGGACACCCGCAAGCGCGGATACACAGAAGAGCAAGTTCGAGAAGAGCTAAAAAAGCGCGAACCCGATTCAGAAACTTTTATTCGTCCACAGCGCCAATGGGCCGATGTGGTGGTCACCTTTTACCCGCCCCAAGAGGGATCCAACCAAGACGAGGTATTGCTGAATGCGCGCCTGGTGCTGCGCCCCACCATTCCTCACCCAGATTTTTGGCAAATCCTCAATGCCCGCGACAGTCACCTCAGCTCTGCCATTCGTTTGGATTTGGATCGGGATATGGGCAAGCCCGTCGATGTTTTGCAGATTGATGCCCATGCTACGGCCAGCCAAGTGATCGAATTGGAGCGGATGCTCTGCAACGAAATCCCTTACCTGGGCAAGTTCTGTAGCTTAGAGGGAAACCCCAACATCGGCCAGTTGATCGGCACCACCGGCGAGCTGCTCCAGAGCTGTCCCCTGGCTTTGACTCAGTTGCTGATCACCTACCACATGTTAAAAGCGGCCCATATCTACCAGTAGAATCCGTGGCGGTGAGGGATCCCCAGTTTCGCAAGACCTGCAGGGTAAGGCTCGGCCCAGCACGGTAACCCGCTCCCAGAGCAGAGTCTTGTGAGCTTCTGTCAAGGACATGGGCTGTGCTGGAATTGAACCAGCGGCTCCCACCGTGTCAAGGTGGTACTCTACCACTGAGTTAACAGCCCCTATGAGCGATGCTGCCGCGCATCTACCTGAAGGTCGGAAATCGATAATATCACATTTTGAACCCGTCCCATTGGGATTAGCCTGGGTGGAGAGTGGACGGGTGCCCTATTTCAAATCAAAAAGGGGATCCCGTCAGCAACTGGTAGTGCAGCACCTGGGGTGGCCGAGCAAAGTAGGGTTCGATGAGGGCGCGCCACCGGACAAAGTTTTCCGATTGGCGGAAGTTGACCAGATGGGCCTCTAGGGATCCCCACTGAACGAGCAGCAGGTATTGCTGAGGGTGCTCCAGACAGCGCTGCAGTTGGTGTCCTTGGTAGCCGTCGGTCTGTTGCAAATAAATGAAAGCCTGAGCGATGGCGGCTTCAAAGGCAGCTTCAGAGCTGGGGGTAATTTCAAACCGAGCCACCTCGAGAACAGGGGAAGCAGTCATGGGTTAGGTGTGGAGGCCACATTCGGTCTTGCTTGTGCCCTTCCAGCGTCCAGAGCGGGGATCCGCCCCTGGCTCAACAGGTGCAGTGCAGTGGATGCAGCCGATGCTGGGGTAGTGGCGATCGTGCAGGGGATTGTAGGGGATCCCGTGGGCGAGGAGGTATTGCCAAACTTGGCCGGTTGTCCAGTCGGCAAGCGGGTTGAGCTTGAGGCGGTTGCGCTTGCCATCCCACTGTACCTTGCCAATATCGGCGCGGGTGGGGGATTGTTCCCGACGCATCCCTGTGATCCAAGTGGTGCAACCGGCCAGGGCACGATTCAAGGGCTCCACCTTGCGGATGTTGCAGCAGAGGTCGGGGTTAGAGCGATACAGTTCTGGCCCGTATTGAGCTGCCTGCTCTTCCGGGGTAAGCAAGGGCTTGAAGATCTGCAGTTGCAAGTGGGGGTAGCGCGCCAACACCTGCTCCCGCAGTTGTAGGGTTTCCGGGAAGTGAAAATCGGTGTCCAGAAAAAAAGCGCGAACACGGGGGTTAATCGCCGTGAGCAGATCGATCAGCACTAGGTCTTCCGGGCCAAAGCTACAGGCCAGCACCAGCCCATCTCCAAATTCTTCAACCGCCCAGGCAAGCAGGTCGCTCGCCGACAAAGGCTCAAACCGTTCGCTCAGAGATACCACTTGCGGCTGATACTGCGCCTGCAGCGCTTGAGCCGCCAGCTCCCAGCGGCTAGAAGGAGAAAGGCTTGCTGTCATAGGGGGAAGACACCGAACTCGACGATTTTTGCTTTTTTTAATCTACACTAATTCGGTCAAGCTTTAGGGGTTTTGATTACCAGGCGGCAGCGGGCAGAGGGAGAGAGCGGGATCCCTTGGCCCGGATCGGGATTTGTCCCCAGCGATCCCGTCGGATCCCCATCACCAAGCCGTGCCAGAGGGGGCTGGGATCCAATGCCGGCAACTTAACCCAGTGGTAGCGCAACACCCCTCGCCGTGGGTTCACCTCCAGCTCAAACACCCGCAGAGCCGAAACCGGCCCCACCAGAGGAGGTGCTGTCAGGTAGGGGATCCCATCGCGGACATACACCTTCGGCACATGCAGATGCCCACTCAACACCGCCACCACTCGCCCGTGGCGGGCCAGGAGAGCGTGTAGTGCCGAGGCTGGTTCGCTGAGGAGCCGGTACTTGCGAAACAAAACCGCGTCCATTTGGGTGGGAGCAATGAAGGGCGGCTGATGGATCAGTAGGATCAGCCATTCTTCCGGCACCGTTTGCAGATGTTCGTCCAGCCAGTGCAGTTGGGAGGGGCGGAGCACGCCCTGAGGTAAAGGGAAGCGTCCTAAGCTGGCGTCGAGGGCAATCAAGCGGATCCCGGGCAGAGGGGAAAGGCTGTAATCGACGTAACCGGTGGGAGCCGGGGACAGGGGAAATTGGCTTTGGCACCAACGGATAAACTGATCCCGGTTGAAGCGTCCCTTTCTCCCTAGGGTGTCGATATCGTGGTTGCCCAGGCTGAGGTAATAGGGCACCCGCAGTTGGGCAAGAATCTCCTGGAAAGAGTGAAAGCTCTCCGGATCCGCTTGATCCACCAAATCTCCGGTAAACACCACGAAGTGCAGATCCGGCACCTGGTTGAGATGGGCAACGGCTGCTTCCAACTGGCGGCGAGGGGAATCCGACATCCACCAACAGCGGCACCCTGTCTCGGGCATCAGGTGGACATCTGAGACTTGAGCAAAGCAAATGCGTTGGGTTGCCATCGTTTAGGTACTTATTCACACCTCACGCCCGCATCATAGTCAATGATGGGCTGGGGGGCTATGGGATTCTCTTAACCTCAGCCGGATCTGGCGAGCACCTATTGGGAACTGAGGACAGGTAGGGCTATGAAAGGGGCGCGCAGACCGGTCAAATCCATCTGAGAGGGTTTCCCGGGCTCTCACCCCCAGCCTCTGTTCCAAAGGGAGAGGGGAGTGTTGCCGTGATTTGGAATGGCTACAGACGCAAATGAGTCTGATTCTTGTTTCAGCATCGTTGCCGAGCAACCGCTAGGGTGTAGAGACGCGGATCTTCGACAAGAGGATCCCTAGGAAAAAACGAGAAAGAAGGAGAGAAAATCATGTCTGCCAGCACCCTTGTCCGTTGCGCCTGTGAACACTGCAACTGCAGCTTCGAGAGCAGCCAAGGCTATCGCTACGAAGGTCAACTCTACTGCAGCGAAGCCTGTGCCACCCACAATCACGAGCACCCTTCCGCCTGCTGTGTGGCTTCTCACTGCTGCCAGTAGGGTTCAAGGTAGCCCATCATCCCCAGCCCTTTCCTCTGGGATCCATTTCCCCCCTGGGCCGTTTTTGATAGGCTCCTGAGAAGTTCTACTCTTGTCGGCCAAGGGGTCGGCCTAGCTTGCATGGATTACGGCTGGCGCGAAGATACTCCGCACCGCTGGGAGCTGCTGCCCACTCCCCCCCAGTTCAATCCGCAACTGAGCCGGGAATACGGCAAGTATGCGGCCAAGGTGATGGCCCTGCGGGGTCTGCACACTTGGGAGCAAGCGCGGGCCTTCGCGGATCCCGAACACTATTCCCCCACACCGTCGGGATCCCTGCCAGATCTGGAGCGGGCGGTGGCACGGCTGCTACAGGCGCGGGAAAGGGGAGAGACCCTGTGCATTTGGGGGGACTTTGACTGCGATGGTGTCACCAGCACCAGTCTTCTGCTCTCGGCGTTACAACCCTTGGGCTTCCGAGTCCAGTTCACCATACCGCTGCGCAGTACCGAAGGGCACGGCCTCAACCCTCAACGGCTGCAGCAGGTGCTGGCCCAGGGCTGTCAAGTGATCCTGACGGTGGATTGCGGCATGGGCAATACCGCCGAAATTGCCATGGCCCAAGCCCAAGGGGTGGATGTGATCGTGACGGATCATCACACGCTGCCGGATCCTCTGCCCCCTGCCCATGCGGTGGTCAATCCCTTGCGGCTGCCGGATGACCATCCGCTGCGCTTCTTGCCGGGGGTGGGAGTGGCCTACAAGTTGGCGGAGGCGCTTTACGAAGCACTGGGGATCCCTGGTGTCGGGCAGCACCTGGATCTGGTGGCGGTGGGAATCGTGGCCGATGTGGCGGTGTTGCAGCGGGAGTGCCGCTACTTGGTGCAGCGGGGCCTGCCGGTGCTGGCCAAGACGCAGCGTCCGGGGCTGCAGGCTCTCCTGGCTCGGGTTGACAACGGCCAATCCCAGGGGGTGCCGACAGCCCAAGATATTGCCTTTCGCCTTGCTCCCAAGCTGAATGCAATTGGCCGATTGGAAGATGCCAGCCTGGCGGTGGAGCTGCTGACCACCCCCGATCCAGAGCGCGCCCAGGCCCTGGTGCAGCACTTTGTCGCCCTCAATGAGGAGCGTAAGCACCTCACCCAGCAGGTGATCCAGGAGGCCAGCCAACAAGTGGAGAGCATGGATCTGGCCCGAGAAGGAGCCATTGTTTTGGCCGAAGCCGGCTGGAACCCAGGGGTTCTAGGGATCGCGGCGGCGCGCTTGGTGGAGCAGTATAACTGCCCAACGGTGTTGATCGCCAAAGACGAAGCGGCGGGACGGGGCTATGGGTCGGGCCGTTCCCTGCCGGGGGTGAACCTGGTGGAGGCCATCGAGGCTGTGCGCCCCCTGTTGCTGGGGGGAGGTGGACACCCTATGGCAGCCGGGATCCAAGTGGATCTCTCTTGCCTGGCCGCTGTGCAACTGGCGTTGCAGCGGGAGCTGGCCGCGCGGGTCAGCCCAGATCACCAGGCTCGCACCTTAGCAGTGGAGATCGTCATCGATTGGGAGCTTCTGGCCTCTCAGGGCCGGGACGGGGTGGCAGAGCTGGATGAGGTGTATCGGCAGGTGCAGCTTCTGCAGCCCTTTGGGCACGGCAACCCCAACCCCGTCGTAGCCCTGATGAATGTTCGCTGCGGCAGCGTTAAGTTGGGGATTTCTCAGAATGGTCGCCACCTGAAGTTTGAGCTGGGATCCCGTACCCTGTGGTTTTGGCAAGCCGGAGAAGAGCTGGAGCGCTGGCAAAAATGCCAGGCTTTGGACATCGCCCTACAGTTGGAGGCGGATGACCGGGGCAGACAGCCTTGGCAGGGCAAAGTGCTGGCGGTGCGCCCTGCGGGAGAGTGGCAGGCACCCACCATTTCCGCCCCTCGCCTACAGATCCAAGATTTTCGGCAGAAACCCCTGCCGGATTCGCAGCAGGGGGCCATCTGTTACGACGGGCAGGAGGCCGAGAACTTTGTTCCACCACCCAAAGGGAAAGAGCTGGTACTGGCCCGCTGGCCCTGGCTACCGGCGGACTTGGCACAACTGCTGCAACAGGTACAGCCCCGAACCCTGATCCTGGCCGCTTCTGCCTCCCCCTGGGAGCAGATCCCCGCCCGAGTCAACTGGCTGATGCAACAGTGGCAGGCAGGCCAACGGGATCCCGACGAGCTGGCTGCGGCAACCGGCTTTCCCCGGCAGTGGCTGGCGGAACTGGACAGTCCGGAGCAGATCCCCACGCTGCTGATGGGCCGCCTTCAGGAATCCCAAGCCTTTCACCGCTGGCTGGATGAGGCTAGCCCCACCCAGATTGCCCAACTGTGTCAGCGGCTAATGCAATCGGATCCCCTCTCAAGAGAGACAAGAGAGAAAAGAGAAAAGAACGGAGAGTAGTGAGAAGGGAGTATCCTCACTCCTCTCTCCTCACTTCTCACTCCTCATTGTTGCTCCCCACCGCTGACGCGATACTCTGGATCAAATGGCTCAACCTCATTTTTTCCAGCAACCAGAGCCCCTCAGAGTTTTCTGTGATCCCGGTTCGCCTAACCTTGCACAATTTTCTCTGTTACGCTCACGCCGTTTTGGATCTGCGCGGGATCCACACCGCCTGTATCTGTGGCCCCAATGGGGCAGGCAAGTCCGCCCTGCTCGACGCCCTCACCTGGGGCCTCTGGGGGCAAAGCCGGGCCAGCAACGATAGCGATCTCATCCGCAAGGGGGCCAGCGAAGCCTGGGTAGAGGTGATCTACCGCTCGCGAGGACAAACCTACCGCATCCTGCGCAGCCGTCATCTATCGGGCGAGGGATCCCTGGAGTGGCAAATTCAAACCGGAGAAACCGACGGCCAACCTCGCTGGCGTAGCTTGACCCGCCGCGGCATGCGCGCCACCCAACAGGCCATTCAAAGTCAGCTCAGCCTCGACTACGAGACCTTTATTCACTCCGCCTATCTGCGACAAGGACAAGCAGATGCCTTCACTCTGAAGCGTCCCGGCGAGCGCAAGCAGATCTTGGCCGACATGCTCAAGTTGGGGCAGTACGATTTGCTGGCCGACCGCTGCCGGGAACAGGCGCGCAGTGCCAAACTCAAAGCCGATCTGCTCCAAGAGCGCCTGCAGCAGCTCAACCAACAACAGGCCCACGTTGGCCAAATCCAAGCCGAGCTGGAGCGACTCCAACAACGGCAAACTCATCTGCAGCAGCTCCTAGCCCAGCAACAGCAGGAATTGCAAGCCCTAGAGCGCCTCTACGAACATCGCTGCATCCTGCAGGAGCGCCACCAACACCTTACCCAACACTTGCAAAAGCTCGGCACCAACCTACAGCACACCGAGCAACAGTGGCGTGCCCAGCGACAGCACCTGCTCCAGTTGGAAGAGCTGATCGCCCAGAGTGAAGACATCCTGGCGGGTTACGAACGCTACCAAGCCCTGATGGCCCAAGATCGCCATCTCCACCACCTCTTCGAGCAACAGCAGCATCTGCTCCAAGAACGCCAAAAGCTGCAAGCCCAGCAAGCAGAGCAGCAACAGCAGCAACTGCGCAAGATGCAACGGCTGCAACAGGAGTTGGCCACCTGCCAAGCCCAGGCCCAAGCCGATGCCCAATTGCTGGCAGAACAGGAGCGCATCGAAATCGGCCTGCGCCACTACCAGCAAGCTCAAGAGCGTCTCCAGGCCCTGAACCAAGCCCAAGCTCAAGCCGCCGTCCTTCTCCAGCAGCAACAGCATTGGCAAGAGCAAATCCGCCGCGAGCGGGAACGCCTGCAAGCCCGCGTTCAGCTTCTCAGCCAGCAACTACAAAGCCAGGAAACTCTAGCCCAACAGCAGCAGCAACTGGAGCAGAAAATCGCCGAAGGAGAGGCCGCCTTGGCAGAGCTGGAGCGACGGCGTCTCTACCAGCAGCGGGTGTTGGAAAAAGTCCAAGAACGGCGGTTGTTCGTGCAAAAGCTCCAGGAACGCCAGCGGGTTCTCCAGCAACAGTGGCAACAGGAAGAAGAACGCTGCCGCCTGTTGGTGACCACTTGGGAGGAAGGTCAAGAGGTGTTTTCCGCTCAAAGTGCTCCGCGCAGCGAACGAGATCAGGTCACCCCCACTTTGGCAAGAGTGACAGCCCTTGTCGAGGAGGCAGCAGAACAAGAGGAGGGATCCCCGGCCCTATCTTCTGTCGGCCAGCCTGCCGAGCCATCCCCTGCAACGCCGACAGCAGAGCCGCAGGGATCCAGCCTTATGGCTCCGCAGCGCCGTCGCCACTGGACTTGCCCCCTCTGTAGCCGTCCCCTCAGCCTGCGCCTGCGGGATGTGGTGCTGAAAAAACACCGCGAGCGTCAAGAAGAAATTGCCGGCCAACTGTTTGTTATCCGCGAACAACTGGCGGTGGCCGACCGGGAGATTGAACTCTTGCAAGCAGAATACCGCCGTCTCAGCCAAGAACTGGCCACCTGGGATGAGCGCCTGCATCTGCAAGGGCGATTGCAACAGCAGTGGGAAGCCGAGCAGGAACGCCGCCGGCAAATCCAGCTCTGGCAAGCAGAAGCGGCAGAGTTGAGGGAAATCCTCGACCGGGAAGCTTACGCTCAAGAAGCTCGGCAACAGCTCCAGCAGATCCAGCAGGCCCTGCAACAACTGGGCTATGACGAGCGCGAGCACGCCCTACAACGGGGAGAACTGGAGCGCTGGCGCTGGGCCCTGGGCCGCTCTCAAGAACTCCGCAAGGCCCAGGAGCGCCGCTCTCACCTATGGGAGCAAATCGCCTCCCTACAGGCACAACTGGAAACCCTGCAACAGGTGGGATCCAAGGACTCCGTCCCGCCAGTGGGATCGGATTCTCCCCTGGCGGAGCGGTTGGCTCAGGTGGAACAGGCGTTAAACCACCTGGGCTACGATGGATCCCTGCACCAGCAGGTGAAAGCCGAACTGGCCCAAGTGCAGCTCTGGCCCGCGCGCCTGCAAGCCCTACAGGTGGCCCGCCAGGAACTGCCGGAGGTGGCAGCCCGCACCCAAGCCCTATCCCAACGCCTGCAGGAAAGCCGCCAGCACTTTGCCCAAGCCACCCAAGAGCTGGAACAGCTTCACCGACAACTGGCCGAGCAACCCAGCGTTTCCTCAGCCCGCCTACAAGAGATCCGCCAAACCCTGCAGGAGCGCCGCCGGCAACTGGATGAGGTGCTGTCTCAGATAGGGGCTGCCCAGCAACGGCTACAACAGGCGGTTCAACAGCAGGCGGAGCAAGCCGAGCTGGAACAACAACTGCAGCAGGCCCGCCGCCAGCAGCAGGTGTACCAAGAGCTGGCCAATGCCTATGGTCGCAACGGCATCCCCGCCCTGATCGTCGAAAATGTCCTGCCCGAGCTGGAAGCCCAGGCCAACCAGATCCTGGCCCGCCTTACCCAACACCGCCTGCACCTGCAATTTGTAACCCAGCGCTCCGGGCGACGCTATTGCTCACCGGCCAAGCTGTCCTCCGTAGCGGGACGGAGTCCCTATGACACCCTCGACATTCTCATTGCCGATCCCCACGGCACCCGCCCCTACGAGACCTACTCCGGCGGAGAAGCCTTCCGCATCAACTTCGCCATTCGCCTGGCCCTGTCCCGCCTGCTCACCCAGCGCTCGGGATCCGATCTGCAAACGCTGCTCATCGACGAGGGGTTTGGATCCCAGGATGCCACCGGGCGCGCCCAACTGCTGGCCGCCATCAACGCCATCGCCCCCGACTTTGCCTGCATCTTGGTGATCACCCACATCCCCAGCCTGCAGGATGCTTTCCCCCACCGCATCGAGGTACAGCCCTCTCCCCAGGGATCCCGCCTTCACATTCGCGGCTAGCCGGGCCGGTCGGATGGGATCCCGGCACGAGTCTGCAGCCACTGCTGCAACAGGGGTACCAAGGCCTCGCTGAGTTGGTTCCACTGGTCGGGCTTCTGGGCGGTGGTCAGCAGCTCCACCCGCTCCCCCCGAATCACCAGAAAGCCAACCGGCTCGATGCGCACCCCGCCCCCTGCTCCCCCGAACAGGCTGGCCGGATCCCCGCCGTTGCCGCGAAAGCCAGAAGCAGTTTTGCCGAAGTTGCCCCCTCCCCCACCCAAGCCGAAATGTAGGGACATGTAGGGGACGATGATCGTCTCGCCAATGGTGATCGGCTGGCCAAAGGTTTGTCCCGTTTCCGCCAAAACCTTCAGCTTGCTGAGCACCGCTTCCAGTACGGCTTCCACGTTGAAGTCGGATCCCATCTCGGTTGACTTGCCCACCAGACGCTTGGGCAGATGGCGCACGGCACCTTTCCAGGCTACTGCAGCCCCTCCAAGAGAGGAAGCCCAAGAAACTCCCCTAGTCTTCGTCCGGCGAGCCGGAATAGAGATCTTCCAAACGGCTGCGGGCTTCTTCCAAGCTGGCCGAGCGAATCACCAGCAGAGGCTCTTCGGTGAGGTTGCCATCTTCATCCAGCAGCTCTGGGTGAGGGATCCGCTGGCGGGCGCGACGGGGAGAGGTCTTGCGCTCTTCCACGCCCAACGTGATGACATTGGCAACCAAGTTGCGCAGGGCCAAAAAGGCAATGGCCACAAAAGCGATGAGGTAGAGAATCTGCAGCATCACAGGTCAGAGGAGGGGTGAATCTGGCGAAATCGACGGCCCAATTCGGCACATTTCATAAGCAGGCGATGCCATTTTGCCATCAGCCCAGGGTCGATGCCAACCTCTTGATCAGAGGCCTGATAAAGCGCTTTGGCTACCTGTAGCTCCGCCTGGGCAGCCAAAACCTCTTCCAGCAAGGACTGCTGCTCTTCTGGGCTGATCAATTCCAGGGTCTCTTCCTGCAAAAAGCGGCGAGAACGCTCAAACCAGTAGCGGTAGTCTTCCAGCAGCGGCCCCAGAATCTCTCGCAACAGCTCAGATTTGCTCATGGCCTGGGATCCCTCCACAACTGGTTTGGATGAAAAAATCTTAGCAGAACTTAACCTTCTCTCGCCACGGGAGAGCGGGATTCCAGGTAGGCTTCCATCTCCAGCATCAGGGCTTCGATCTGAGGCAGCAATTCCAGGGCCTGCTCTTGCCAGTAGCCCCGCTGGTGGGCTTCCAGCAGCCGCTCGCTCATGTCCCGCAGCGCCCAGGGGTTGCGGGATCGCAGGAACTGCTGGACTTGGGGATCCAATAGGTAGGCGCGGGCCAGGCCGGCGTACATGAAATCCGGCACAGCATGGGTGGTGACGTCGTAGGCAAAGAGGTAGTCCAGGGTGGCAGCCATCTCGAAGGCGCCCTTGTAGCCGTGGCGCATCACGCCGGCAATCCACTTGGGGTTGATCACGCGGGCGCGATAGACGCGGTCAATTTCTTCGGCCAGGGTGCGGATCTTAGGGTTGTGGGGACGGGCGTGATCCCCGAAGTAAATCCGCGGGTTGCGGCCCTGGAGCGTTCGCACTGCCGCCACCATCCCCCCTTGAAACTGGTAGTAGTCATCGGAGTCCAGCAGGTCGTGCTCGCGGTTGTCTTGGTTGTGGAGCACAATTTGCAGGTGGGCCAATTGCCGCCGCAGGGCTTCGGGGGCCGGCTCTCCCTCGCCATCGGCCCGGTAGGCGTAGCTGCTCCAGTTGAGGTAGGCGCGGGCCAGATCCGCTTCTGTTTCCCAGTTTTGCGCCTCGATCAGCCCCTGTAGGCCGGCCCCGTAGGCCCCTGGCTTGGAACCGAAGATGCGCAGCCGCGCCCGCTCCGCCGCTGCTTGCGTTGGGATCCCTTGCTCCTGCCAGTACTGGGTATCGGCCAGCACGTGGGCCCGCAGGGGATTGTCGGCTTCTGGCTCCTCCAGGTCAGCCACGGCCTGCACGGCCCGGTCAAACAGGGCAATCAGATTGGGAAAGGCATCGCGAAAGAAGCCAGAAATGCGCAAGGTTACATCCACACGGGGGCGGCCCAAAACCGCTACAGGCAGGATCTCGATGTCCACCACCCGTCCTCCATCCCAGCGGGGTTTGACCCCCAAGAGCGCCAGGGCCTCGGCCCAATCGTCGCCGCCAGTTCTTAGAGTTGAAGTGCCCCAAACGGATAGGCCCAGGCGACGGGGATATTCCCCCTGCTCTTGCACGTAGCGCTCCACCAGCCGCTCGGCGGCCAGTGAGCCGACCTGCCAGGCGGTGGGGGTGGGGATGGCGCGAATGTCCACCGAGTAAAAGTTGCGCCCCGTGGGCAACACGTCCACTCGGCCTCGGGTGGGGGCGCCGGAAGGGCCGCTGGGCACATAGCCGCCCCCTAGCCCATGCAGCAGGTTCTCCAGCTCCTGGGGGGTTTGCTGCAGGCGCGGCAGCAGATCCGTCTCGATCCAATGCAGCACCTGCCTGGCTGCTGGCCCCGGCGGCGGATCGTAAGGGATCCCTTGCAGCCGCTGGGCAATCCAGCGGCGGGCTTGCGCTTCCAGGGCGGCCACCCCGTCTCCGATGTGGCGAAAGTTCTCGCCCATAGACCTTGAGGTTTTCCCAGGCCGGCTGCCAGCGGCTAATTCTTCAGATAGACCGCCGCCCCTAGGCCGACCAACATTTCCTCAGGGGTAATTTTGCCATCTTGGTTGGTATCCAGGGCATCGAAAACGCGATCTGCCCCCATCCACTCCTCGCGGGTGATGAAGCCATCCCCATCCAGGTCGTAGAGGCGGAAGACATCCTGGGCGGCGTGGGTAATGGTTTCCTTGGCACCCTCCAGCTTCTGCAGCCGCTCGGTGAGCAGTTTTTCCAGCACCTCCAGCGCTTTGGAGAAGCCCTGGATCCCTTCTTCCAGCTTTTCTGAGGCCATGCGGTTTTCCCGGTGCATCTGGTCGAAGGTAGCTCGATCCATCACCAGGCGCGGGATGTCCATTTTCTTGGCTTTTTCCGGATCCAGTTTGCGCTCCAGGTAACCCTCGGTGTTCTGCAGCTCCGCCAGCAAGGCGGGCGAGATGGTCAGGAGATCACAGCCGGCCAACTCGATGATCTCCCCGATGTTGCGGAAGCTGGCCCCCATCACCTCGGTCGGATAGTCGTATTTGCGCAGATAGTTGTAAATCTGGGTTACCGATTGCACCCCCGGATCTTCGGCAGGAGGGTAGCTCTCCCGGCCCGTGTGTTTCTTATACCAATCCAAGATGCGGCCTACAAAGGGCGAGATCAGCTTCACCCCCGCTTCGGCGCAGGCTATGGCTTGGTGCAAGCCAAACAACAGGGTAAGGTTGCAGTGGATCCCTTCTTTCTCCAGGATCTCGGCAGCCCGGATCCCTTCCCAAGTCGAGGCAATTTTAATCAGCACCCGGCTGGGATCCGCTCCTGCTGCCTTGTACAGCTCGATCAGATGGCGGGCCTTGGCGACCGTAGCTTCCGTGTCGTAGGAGAGGCGGGCATCCACCTCGGTCGAGACACGCCCAGGGATGATGGACAAAATGCGCACGCCGAAGGCTACCGCCAATTGATCGATGGCATGGGCCACCACGGCTTTCGGCTCAGCTTTGGATCCCACCTCTTGGCGAGCTTTGAGCAAGGTCTCATCGACAATGCCCTGATACTGAGGCATTTGGGCTGCAGCCGTGATCAATGAGGGGTTGGTGGTGGCATCTTGAGGCTTAAAGCTCTCGATGGCGTTGATATCACCCGTATCGGCGACCACGACAGTCATCTGTCGCAATTGCTCCAGCAAGCTCTTGCTCATGTTCGGCTCCTTGAGATTGCGCTACGCGCCGCTTCTGCGACCTAGTTTCAGTGTTACCCATCCCATTCAGGGATCCCGGTAGACATGAGATTGTCTTAATTCTCTGCCGCTCACCCCCACGTGTGTGGGGACAACTCAGAAAGCAGCAGTTTTTGAGTTGTTTGTGTTCGGTTCACCCCCACGTGTGTGGGGACAACTGCTGCACCGCTACCAGGGATCCAAAGCCGACTTGGTTCACCCCCACGTGTGTGGGGACAACGTTGCACACCGGCAGAGATCAGGGCGGCAATAGAGGTTCACCCCCACGTGTGTGGGGACAACGTCCTGCGTGCTGCTATCCCCGAAGTGGATTAACGGTTCACCCCCACGTGTGTGGGGACAACGGTCTCGGCGGAAGAAAAAGCCAAGCTCAATTTCGGTTCACCCCCACGTGTGTGGGGACAACGCAGGCTCTCTAGCAGCTCCCGGGGGCGGGACAGCGGTTCACCCCCACGTGTGTGGGGACAACGCGGGCCAAGGGCACTACTCAGGACGCGGACACGCGGTTCACCCCCACGTGTGTGGGGACAACGTGGTTCTGGGCACGCCCAACTGCTGGGCCAACTCGGTTCACCCCCACGTGTGTGGGGACAACTTGGGATGCACTCTTCCGGCGGGAATGCGAGAGCGGTTCACCCCCACGTGTGTGGGGACAACCGTCTCGTCAATTTGGATCCGACAAAATCTATTCCGGTTCACCCCCACGTGTGTGGGGACAACACTTCCAATTTTGCTGATTTTAGTAGGTTTTGACCAGCAGCACCCCTTCTATGTCTACTAGCTGCCGTGAGGGATCCCCGATGCTTTTAGCCCAAAATCCCTGCTCCGAGTTGGTGGAGTAGATCATTAGCGCTGAGCCATTGCCTATTTTGCTGGTCACTCGCGCCCACAGTTCTTCTCGAACCAGGGCTGAGACTCGACCGACAAACACCCCTGCTTTTACTTCAAACAGCCAGCGGCTCAGATCGCCCCTCAAGCTGGCTGGGACGCTTTCCAAGATAAAAACCACCATCAGACCGACGTTTCCTCATCTAATTCCTCTCCGTAGCTCACTCCTCCCTCAACAGATCCTTTCTTGTCATCCCAAAGGGATCCCACAAAGTCAGCCTCGTCCTTGGTATTTCTAAAACCTAGAATTGTGTCAACGTCATCTACAATTCTTTGCATCAACCGATATTCTGCAAACTTCTCCCGACATAGTCGCCTGGTTCTCGACTCAAGATTTGAGTGTGCTTCGGATGCGGCCTTAAAAGCAGCAGGAATTGTAATCTCTGTCTTGTAGAGATCTGCGACATCATAAACGAAAGATAAGGGTTTGCCCACGTGAATAAACCCCAATGCAGTTGAGTAGCCCACAGCATTTAGGGCCGATTGACAAACAGAGTATAGACAGGCATTAGCAGCAGAAAGAGCTCTGTTAACCGGATCGGAGTGCTCCCATTTTTTGGGTTTGTAGTCTCGACCTCTCCATTTCACCCCCATTTCTTTGCTTAATCGATTGTAAACCGTTCGCACTCGCACCCCTTCTAGGCCGCGGATCTGCTCAAGAGTCAGTCCATCCTTCAAAGGTTCGGTAAATCGAAACGCATACATACGCCGAACCACTTCCAGGTGCTGAGCTGGATCTGCCCATAACTTGGCCTGGTGGTAGAGCCTTTCCACACTACTGGAAGGATGGGATCCACTGGCATAAAAGCGCAGTCCATCTTCACCAACCCACTGAACTGAACATAGGCCATCTGCCAAGTTCTTGATGGCGGCATGAGTAATTACAGCTCCGGGGCCTAGCATCAACGCTGTCAAACTGGCGCAAGGGATCACATACCTTCCATCTTCCTGCAAAACAGCAACAGCCCTGGCATCCTGTTCAATACGGCATCGTTCTACATAGACATAGCTAATGCTGTCTCGAACCTTTGGAATAGATCGTAGACTTGTCGTAACTGGCTTGTTCTCCATACAGATTCTCTTCTAAAAGGCAGAGTGGCTGATTTTACTCAAGGACAAGAGCCCACAGCCGTAAGAGCGGCCTCGTCCAATCCCTTGCTGCACCGCTTTAACCAAAGCCTCGGCATCGGTTACTCGCAATATGCCCTGGAACAACACAGTGTATATGCGGACTGGCCCAGGGATCTCCTTTTTGATCCCAAAGATGTTGGGCGATGGGATCCCTTCTGCAGCTAACACCTCAAATCCATGCCGCTGGCCCTGACGACATAACCACTCCAGTTGATCCGCAAAGCGAAAAAATCCGACAATCTTGTGGGTCTTCTTGTCTCGCTTGCTGGGATTTGCCCGCAGGCGAAACCGAAAGCACTTTCCCTTGGCCAGAACTTCTGCTGTCAGGTCAAAGGTTTTCACCTCTGGATCCCTTTGGACATAGCCCTTTGGCAGGCGAGACCAATCGGGTTGAATCGCAGACTGTACCAAAACAGTGTAGCCATCCGGTTCTTGACGATAGAGAATGCACCAATCGGATCGAGGAGTTTGGGTAGGCTGATCAGGAAAACCATGCATAATTCGCTGATGCAAAGCATGAGCATTGCTGAGATCCCTTTGCACTAAGAGTTGTCGTTCGTTGAGAACTAGCCGGGAAAGATACATATTGCCTCCGGGAGTGCATAGTATTCTGTCTTGACGGCTCGACGACCGAAACGCCGCGGCTGCCAGCTCAAAGGCACATCCTGACGAATATCCAAGCTATCTGAGACTTCCAACACAAAACGAAGTTGAGATGGATGCTTCTCACGTCTGGAACACTCGTAAGGATGCTGGCGTAAAGCTTCCAGCAAGGGTTGCTCCACAACTCCTATTCGCACAGAGCGGCTTGGAATAAAGCTTTTTCGGCCCAAGAACAGTTGCCAGCGCGGTCTTTCAAGAGCCTGATCCAAAGCTCTGAGTAAATCGGGATCCCCTTCCAATCCCACCAAGTAATCGCCATCTGCTACGTAGTAGCGCTCGCTGATGGTAGTTTTAGCCTTATCCCTATCGTGCATGTTGTTTTGCACCGTGTGGAAATCCTTGCGCAGGATCCCTTCTTTATTGACTCGCACCCCCATTTTGAGAGCAGCCAGATCACCGACAGGTTCCCAGCGAGGACGGCCCAGCGCGGCACAGAGGATCCCGATTACAGCAGACTTGGTGGGCTCACGACGGCTATCGCGATAGTCGAACTGGCTGTGGTCGCCCCAACTCATCATGGGAGCACGCAATCGCATTAGGAGCGTAGACATGGTTCTAACCCTCCTGACCGCTACCAACAACATCAAGAGCTTCGAGAGCTTTCTGTATAAGACTCTCAACAGAACCTTCCTGGCTGGGTTTGAGCACGCTTAATCTGCTGGACAGCCTATCGAGAGTGACAACTCCCCTATACTTCACATCAGATTCCCCATACATCTTGATAAGCTCTCCCCAGTGAGTATCCAGAGCCTTAACGGCATTTTCCAGCAAGCTCAATCCTGCTTTGGGAGCAACTGGATCTTCAAAAGCATCCACCAAGGAAATAGGCTGACATTTCCGAACTACCAACATCACCAGTGCAGGCCGAGTGTGAGCCGCAAACCCATTTTGATGTCCGCTGGGAACGGCATGAACAAAGGCCGTAGCAAAAGCTTTGACAATGGATCCCAGATGCTCAGTTCCTCCCAAGTTATGAATCAACTGTTCTTTATCCAGAACAGCAAAGCGATAGTAAGTCGAGCTGTTATACCCAGTCTCACCCATGTGATCGGCTCCAGTGTCATCACTGCCACTCAGATCATCTACGGCTGTAAAGAAATCAAACTCTTGTTGCAAGACATTGACGCTAATTGCATGGGCCACTTGAACAGCAGCATCAACATTTACTGCAGGCAGCGAGGCCATCATACGACCAAACAAAGCCACGTCGCCCGGCTTGCCTGTACCAGTCAGAGCTCTTTCGATGGCTTTGGCAATCTCTTTGGGCAGCTCTCGATTATTCCCGGCTAGACCAGGAGAAACAACTCCCCAGTTTTTAACTAGGACATTGGCAATGGCCTCTAGCTCTGTATAACCTAAAAATAGAATTGTTTTTGTTTTACCGGGCTTTTTCGGGTCTTCCTCTGCTCCCAAATGCTTCAAGGCTAGCTTAGCTGCCAATTCAGCCTTCTCTTCAGAAATCTCTTTCTGGACAAGTAATGCTTTCAGGTTGGGCAGCCACAAACGAGAGCGACAAGCAAACTGATCTGCACTCACATCTGAGTATTGTTGATAATAAAGTCGCACCGCTCGTTTTTGGCACTGGCTAGAAATCCGCGCCCGAGGACGACCACCGAATACCGTAGACTTAGGCATTCCATTTTCATCTCGGTTGAGGTTGGCAGGGCAGAAACTTTGGATCAGGTGAATTTCCAGTCGCATGGTTTCTTTCTCTTTGTTTCGTTGCATGGTGACTTCTCCTTTGAGTTATGGGATCCGAAGATTCTCGATGATCTAGCTAGGAACGAAGCTGTTTTAGTTTGGCTTTCGCTTCTTACATATCGGTTTCGACCTCATCAATTGCCTCAGAAGTTGCATCGTCAACCTCCTTTTTCCCTTCAGATTCAGAAGAAGATATTTGCCAAAAGGTTCTAGCCCATCTGTCCTGAACAATTTGATTAGGATGATTCCATAAGCAAAGGTCAGCGATTAGCGTTGGGTAGTGGACGAAAATCTTCCTATCACTTTTGCTTTTCATTTGTCGCACCAAAGCTGTAATTGGGTATTGAATGTAGTCAAGCTCTGCCTCAAGAAGAGACTTAAATCTTTTCTCTGGGCCTTTGGAGGGTTCAGCGCTGTCTTGCAGTTCACGACAGCTTTTTGCAAAGTTACTGGGGTCTGGCTCCACGTCTTGGTCATGGTAAACCGAGAGGCAAGCCACAAAAATCCAGATATCCTGTTGCCATTCGGGGATGCCTTCCAAATAGGGCAGTACAAAGGGGTAAACCTTCCACAAATGGTAAGCTTCGCCAGAGAGTGCCCGCTTGAAGGCGGCTCTTGTGCCGTTGTCGTTTTTGACGCGCTCCTGAATTGCTTGTAAAAACCTTGTTGCCCGCTCCAGTCGATTGTGTGATAAAGTCTGGACTCTGGTCATGACTTAGTCTCCTGCTTAGAAACAGCTTGCTCTTTCCTTTGATTTTTCTTTGTGGCTTTTTGGTTTTGGGCTTTCCTTTCCGCCGGGCTGAGGCGGAGATCTGCCAGTTTCTGCTCCAAAGTCTGCAGGGCCGCGGCCCTAGCCTGGTAGTTGCGAATAGATTCTATGGATTCGGTGAAGGCTTGGCGGGCAGCAGTTTGGACAGTTTGAGTCCAGGCAGGTAGGGTCTTGGATCCATAGCGAGTGATCCCATCAGATCCAGTTTGGCTATCTTGAGGCAAAGCATACAGCAGCTCTGGAAAGGCGCGATCGAGATCTGCCCAGTAACGAGATTCTCCATCTAGGGCATTGGCTAGTTTCTCGGGCTCCCCATTTTTGAGGACTTCTGCTAGGGAAAAGTAGGGACTACCTTTGAAAGAGCGAAAAATTTGTTGATGACTCTCAGCAATTGCAATAGCACTTTTTAGGCTTTGTGCCAATTCTAAGTCTGTAACAAATTGAATTGGAGCTGAGAATCGAACTGAGCTCCATTCCAGAGATTTAGCCCGACTGGCACTCATGCCCAATATTTCAAATACAACTGTATTACTAATCATTTCTTCTGATCTGAGTTCAGCCAACCAATCTACAATCCGGGGACGAGTTTGCTTGCCAGCCGTCAAGAGAAAACTGTCTGCATCGCGCCACAACTGTCTGTGCAGAGATAGACGCACTGGCTTTCCTTCTCGATAGGCAATGCCACATTCCCACTGTCGAGCCTCTACATTATCGGGTAAGGAATTACCCATGGTGATGGCCAGTTGTTTCACTCGCGCCATCTCTGCAACCTCTAAAAATAGCCGCAGCCTCCGCCAGGGAAAAGTTAGATAGTGAATGTATCCTTTGGGAATCTCTTTTTTAGGTTGGCCACTGTAGCCAGTTTCAGTTTCCCAAGTAGGTAGATCTTCTCCAGATACCGCACTGGGTATCTCATTCTCTGGACTGTACTGCATCAAATTTAACATCAGTGTCTCTTTTAAGATCTTCCCCTTGAGGAGAACATTGGCAGCGTTAATCGTTGGAGTGTTTACGGCAGATCGATTGCCACTATCTTGCCTCACATAAAAGGCTCTTGTGCTAGTAATATCCACCCCCTGTAGGCGCACCAGCAGTCGAGCAGCTTCTGCTAAGGAAATGCTGTAGCCACTCCATTCATGCTCATGAGAGAATACCTCAGATTTGCTCATAGTATGGATTGCGTGGACAGATACAGCTTTAGTTAGAGCTGTATCCTGCATAAAAGGACGACTAGGGTGAAGGAGGTCAAAACGATCTTGCTTATCTTGTAGATAGTCGATGACTTTCTGAGCATTGTCTTGAAAAATATCGTTCCAGTGATCTGTATCCCTTGGCCCCTGATAGGCTTGATGCATAATTGCCAATAGGAAACGATAGAGTGCCAAGGTTGTAGGGGGATTATCTCCCCGAATTTCTCGTAAACTTTCCCACTGTTTAAATAATTCAATCAAAGACAGCTCCTGCATCTGAAAATCACGGTCAATCACAGGGATCCACTTTTCTGTTGTGAGGTTAAAGGATTGAGTTGCCATAGATTTCTCCCAGAGACTAGCTGTTAATCTTCTCGATTGTGACTCCAAGGTTGGGATCCAACCGCAGCCGCCAGTTGTCCACTTGAGCCCACCCTTTGGCATTCAAAACAACATAGCGACAGTTGCGCAACAAGGCAGATGTCCAAGTTTTGGGGTTCTCTTGAGATCGCAGCTTCTTCACAAGTTCCCAGCTAGAGGAAATGCGGGCGCTGTGGGCCAGCAGCTTGCGAATCATAGCTAGACTAGGCTCTTTTTCGAGATCCACCTGCTCTTGAGTGCCAGGAAAAACTAAACCAGTCTCATCTTGTTGTAGGAAGATTGTTGCTACAGAAGGCTGGCCAAGCCGGGTGACGGCTGCGATAGTACTTTCGTCATCCTCTTTTTTCAGCCGAGTGAAGTAGTCAAGTTTTGCATCAGAATAGGGTGGTGGAATCTTCACCTCATTGGCCTGAGCTCTTTTGGCATCTTCCTCTTCAGTTTTATACTTTTCCAAAGAGGCAAGCCAATCCTCAGCATGAATTGTCTCCAGTTCTTCGGGGACAGGTATTTCCAGATCATATACTGACTCGATCAGAGCATCGGTTTCCTCAGGCAGTTGTACATGGTAGCGCTGTCGCAAAGCCAGCCAACTGCGCAGAAGAATGTGGCGATCGTAGATGTGGCCGCTTTCTTGAAAGTCAGCTTTGCCCTCGCCGGTTAAGGCTGGCTCTACAATCCATAAACAAGGGGCAGCCAACTCAGATGGCCGCTTGTCTCGTTGGTGGCGGTGCAGCCGCCCGGAGCGTTGTAAAAGAAGATCAACAGGAGCCAAATCGCTGATCATTAAATCAAAGTCCACGTCTAGGCTTTGCTCAATAACCTGGGTTGCTACCAGAACGAATCGAGAAGGGCGGCAGTAGCCGTTTTTGCCAAACTTCTCCAGGCATTCTTTTTCAATCTCTTCTCGATCCTTGAACAAAAAGCGCCCGTGAAATAGGCCCAGCTCCTCTGGCGGAAAATGCTTCTGGAGACGCTGAAAAACTTCTTGGGCGCGATTCACTGTTGAGCAGATAACGGCAACGCATCCACCCGATCTAGACAGCACTTGTGAGAGTTCTTCAGGCCACCGATCATCTTTGACCCAACGGATCCCTAATTTTCGGCGCACATGATCTGAGGGTTTAAAAGGCTGAGCTAGGGCTTCTCCAGAGGCAAAAATCGTAATGCGGGGATAGCTGGCAGCAGGGAGATTGGGCGGGGGTTGATTGCAGCCTCTGGCGTAGGCAGCCAGTAGTCGCTGGCGGGTGCTGACAGGCAGGGTAGCGGAAAGGGCAATCACCGGGGATCCCAGTACTGCTGCCCATTCCAAAAACCGCTCCAGCAGGGTGCTCGTGTAGAGGTCGTAGGCGTGGATCTCGTCTAGGATAATCGTGCGCCCCGCCAAACCAAATAGGCGGACAAACTGGTGGCGTGCTTGTACTGCCCCCATCAAAGCTTGGTCAAGGGTGCCCACGCCGTAGGCACTGAGCAACGTCCGCTTGCGGGCCGTATGCCACTCGCTGGCGAAAACCCCCTTGCCCTCCTGGTCGCAAACCTGCTCTAGGCGACAGACGGTATCTAGGTAATCTTCTTTGAGAGCCGCTGCCCCATGGCTGAGGGTAAGGTTCACTACAGCATTGGGATAGCGCTTTTGCAAAAATGGCCTGACGCGCTCGAACATGGCATTGCTGGTCGCTTGGGTAGGCAAGCCAATGTAGAAACCGCCGGTTCCGGTTTGATGCTGCAGGTGATCTGCCAGGTAGAGCGCTGCTTCGGTTTTGCCTTCCCCCATTGAGGCTTCCACCATGACCAGACAGGGTGGGGCTAGCTTGTCCCTTAGGTCAATGGCTGCCATTTGCAGGGGTCGAGGCTTGGTGATGAAGTCGAAGAGCGTCTCAAAAGCAAGAGGGGCACCTGTGGTGGGCGCGACCCAACCTTGGGCTTTCAAGGCTTGTTGGGCTTTTTCGGCTAACCCTGGGGCATAAGCCTCAAAGGGTTCGTCGTTGGCGTAGGGGAAACTCTCAGAGTTGGAAGCAATCCAGTCGGAAACCGTTGTCAGGCCGGCTAACATCATGGCAGCAGCATTGTTGCAGCGGTCGGGGAGCTCCTCTGTCCTCAACCCAACAAAATCTCGCAATTGTCTAAAGATCTCCCGACGAAATGGGATCCAAACTCCTCGACCGACATCATCTGAGAAAAGACTTTGAATATCCTGGGATGTCGGAAAAAAGCCATGATGACCACCCACAATTTCTGCTAACCTTCGGGCCAGTTTCTTTTGCAGGCCAAGCTCTTCCAAAAAGCCGGGTAGGGTTGCAGCGGTAACAGTTCCATGAGGTGTTTCTTGTCCGGTAGTGGGATAGCTGCGCCACAGATCGTAGAGATTGGCTCCCACCAGGGCTTTTCCCACTTCGCTAACTTGAAATTGAAAAGCAGGACTGACTTTGCCCAGGTCATGACACCCAGCCATAAAGCCGCAGAAGCGCACCAAGGGATCCCCTTCCAGCCCCAAACCTGCCGATAGCTGCCGGCGAGCAACCGGGCTGAGGTACGTTTTCACGATCTCCATGGCCACGGCGGCTGTGTCCGCCAGGTGACAGAGGACTGGATGATACAGAGGTTGGCCATTGTCTCGGAACTGCCCCTGTCCGGTCTTGGCCCAAAACCGGGGTTCGTTCATGGGGATACCTCCTCGTCGATGTACTGCTGGCTCATATCGCGGATCTCCTGCCGCATCATGTCCACCAATTCCGGCGGATCCAACACTTTGGCCCCTCTGCCATAGCCCAATACCCAGCGCTTCACATCGTTCATCCCCCGCACCGTCATGCGCAGAATTAGGGATCCATCGGGCTGTTCTTCAATCACCTGGGTCGGATGCCAGCGCCGCTCCCGAATAAAGGGGGCTGTCTGGGCGTCAAACCAAATCCCCACCTGCCGAGGGATCCCACCCGCCTCATGTTGAAAAATCATCGCCATATGGGCTTTGGGATCAAAATTGGGATCGATCTCAAAAGTTTGCGGCAAGGTTTTGAGAGCCAGGATCCTGTCTACTCGAAACCAGCGCACTTCCTGTCTTTTGTGGCACCAGCCGATGACATAGGGATTCGTCCCCCGGTAGATGTGCAACAGATAGGGATCCAGCTCTCGTTCCGACACTTGATCGCCCCGACTGGCGGTGCGGTAGCGCATCCACACTCGCCTTTTTTCCCGACAGGCATCCTCCAACTGCTGCCAAATCTCCCAATCCAGATGGGTTTCTGCTCCTGCGCGAAAAATGAGCCGGTCATCGGCCACCTGCTGTAGATCCAGCCATTCCTGCTCTGGGAGCCGTTGAGCCAGCCGCCCAATCGCCGAGCGCAACTGTGGGGCATAGGCGGATCCCGCATAGGCTTCCAGCATTCTGGCCCCCAGTGTTAAGGCAAACAGTTCCCCTTTGGTGAGAGATATTGTCGGCAACCGCCATTCCAGATCGGTGTAGTGATATCCTTTTTCGCGGTTGGTTTTGATGGGAGCTTGAAAGCGGTCTTTCAAGAAGCTGATGTCCGCCCTAACCGTTCGTTCGCTCACTTCCAGAGCTTTGGCCAGCGAAGAGGCTGTCTGCCTCTGCCCGGAGCGCAGCAACATATCCAGCTTCAAAACCCGCTCTAGCTGACGTAGCATTGCTTACTTTGGTGAGGATGAGCGCATTCTAAACAACTCACCCGGCAAAAGCGCTTCCGACTTCTCTAAAGGTTTGCTGAAGATTGAAACCTTTTGGGCGCAGGGAGCAACCTGGATCCCGTCGGATGGAATCAGGGGGATCCCTCTGCAAGGTGGGAACGGCCACGGCGACGCTTCATGTAAACTACCCGACACCGACCGCTAAAGCGGTACGGAGCAGGCTTTCAGTAGCCCTGAGCCTGTTATGCTTTACCAGAGAACAAAACAAACCCGAACCTCTAGGCTGGTTTACGACAGCCCCCAAAAGCGCAATCACATTCGCACCATTCAAATCCGCATCCCCTTC